>JBJKWV010000016.1:0-27230 GCA_045561915.1 Flavobacteriaceae bacterium | reverse complement strand
TGATGCCATACTTCAGGTTCTTTTGATGGCCTTATAACCCAACTTTTCCATGGATATTTTGTATTTGTTTTACCATCAACAAGTCCCCAATTTATGGCTGCAATTTTTTCTTTTTTAAATAAGGGCAATAAAACTTCAAATGTATTTCCCACAGCACGAGCTAAATATTCTGTACAAAAAAGCGGTCTATTGTAATTTTTAAGTTCATTTATTTTTTGAATTACTTTTTTTAAATCTCCGTCATATGCATGAAATGATATTACATCTGAGTTTTCAAGCATAAATCGGTCTAATTCGGGAAGATTATCAGGCTTACCCCAGTTAGATATATTTCCTCTCCAAATTCCAACAGTAAGTGGTTGAGAAGGATTAACCTCTCTAGCCCATTTATATGTTTTTTTTAATAATGCAAGAGAATATTTGTCCTTATTTTTAAGCTCTAATTTTGATCTTTCTTTTCCTGTGGCCCTATTATCTGGCTCATTATAAAGATCCCAAAGCAAGACTCTTTTATCGTTGGCAAATTGTGAAATAACACCTTTGACATAAGACTCTAGTTCATCGTGACGAGATAGATCACCTAAAATTTTAGCACCAGGTGCTTGAACCCATCCAGAATTATGAAGATGAGGAATTGGATCTGGTTGTTTTCCTAAATATGGCTCTGGGTGCCAAACATCGTCAAGTAAAACAAAAATAGTTTTGATTTCATATTTGGCAGCAATAGATAGATATAATTCAATGCGTTTTAAAAATCCCTCTGAATTTTGTCCCCAAAGTAAATTATGTAAATAAACACGATGGACATTCATCCCTAACTCAGATGACCATTTTAACTCCCTTTCAATAGTTGATTGATCAAATGTTTCTGCTTGCCAAAATTCAAGTTGGTTAATTGAACTACTTGGGTTAAAATTTGTCCCAACTAACCATGGTTGTTTTTCGTACCATGACCAGGCTTTTTCTTTAGTCCATTTCTGGGCATTGGCATTTAAAATTACCATTAAAAAAGAAGTGAATAAAAAAGTCCTCATGATTTATGATTTTGATATTATATTTAATTCTAAGGTAAAAATAAATTAGTATAAACAGTTTAAATCAAGTTTTTACAAAACTTTAAATGGATTTTTTCTCAGGGTATTGTCACTGAATTGCAACTATTATTTAGCAGGTGAATTCATCCTAAATTCTAAACCTACCGATGTTCTTGGTAAAAATCCTTCCCAGGGATCTTGTTCTTCAAATCCTTCAGCATCTAGGTAGGTTGAGTAATCTGTATTTTTTTTTAGTTTCAATCCCAAAAATGCTGTTATAAAGTGCTGATTGATATTATTGATTCTACGCTGGTCCCAAACAGAATCTGCATATCGTAAATATTCATCAATGTGAAGCCCTGGAGCCATAACTTCTGATGTAGGAGGATTCGGAGCTATGTTGTGACGAGCATTTACATAGGTTAATAAATAACGTTCAGCATTTACTGCGCCATCATAAATTGTTTTGACACCTTTTTCATAGCCTGAAATATCATCTTTACTTCCAGCAATAAATAAAGTTGGAATCTTTACTCCTTTAAGTCCCTCTTTATCCCATACGTTGTATTCCATTCCCCATGGAGCCATAGCAACTACTGCTTTAAATCGGTTGTCAAATGAATTCATAAAATCTGGGTTTCCCATTTTTCTTTTTTCAAGAGCGTTACTCCCCTTAGTGGAGGTTTCAAAAAATTTAACTGCTCGCTCACTGTAGCCTGCTCCAGCAACATTTAAGGCGCCATATCCTCCCATTGAATAACCAATAAGCCCACTATTGTTTGTGTTTAACAGACCCTTCAAAAAAAATGTTGAATTATTATTGAGTTCTGATATTTTATTTAATACAAAAAGGTCATCTAAACTTCTATTTAAAAGAGTGCTATTAAAGTTATTTGCATCTTGAAATGTTGAATCAGTGTGGTCAATTGAAACTACTATATATCCTTTGGATGCAAGGTTTTCAGTTAAATAGGTAAACATTAATCTAGATCCAGTATAGCCATGAGATATAATTATTAAAGGATAAGGACCATCAGATTGATTAGGAATTGCGTTTCGACTGGCTCTCCCCTTAAATTTAAATTGAATTAATGTTCTTTTCGGATCAGAAAAGTTACCCATGACTTGATCATAAACAACTTCCTCTTTTTCGTTAGCTCCTAAAATAGAAGGATACCAAATTTCAAGTGTTAAAGGTCGATCATATAAAACTGTTTTTCCTTCATTACTATTTAAAATATCTATTTGATTTGGATTAACAACCTGAATGGTTTTAACACCAACTTTAAAATTTCCTCTTGCAGCCAGTTTAGGAGAATCAGGTAGTGCATCCCCTATATAAAAAGAATTGAGTTCAGATTGTCCAAAAGAAAATTGGGGTATTAACAATAAGAATTGAACAATATTTAAAAACCAAATAAGTGCTTTCATGTTCTAAAACTACTATTTTTTAAATTTATTTCTCCTTTTGGATATAGATTCGATGATTTTTCTTCACCATACTTAAAAAACCGTGGTGTCCATATCACTAAAAATAAAAAAACACTAAAAATTACCTTAAATTTCCCTCAGCGTTTCATAAAATATTAGCAAGGTTAGAGCCAATGCCGAGATTTGAACTCGGGACCTCTTCCTTACCAAGGAAACGCTCTACCCCTGAGCTACATCGGCAATAAAAAAGAGAGCGAGAGACCGGGTTCGAACCGGCGACATTCAGCTTGGAAGGCTGACGCTCTACCAACTGAGCTACTCTCGCATTAAACTGAAAAAATCAGTGTTGATAATGATTATATAAATATATAAAAAATGTGGGGAGAGCAGGATTCGAACCTGCGAAGTTAAAAACAACAGATTTACAGTCTGCCCTCGTTGGCCGCTTGAGTATCTCCCCCTTGTCTAATTAATTTTGAAGAGCCGATGGAGGGACTCGAACCCACGACCTGCTGATTACAAATCAGCTGCTCTAGCCAGCTGAGCTACATCGGCTTGTAAATTAATTATAAATTGATCTTTTAATCGAATTTATTGGTGCTATTCGTTTTTAGGAATAGCTATTTTCTATACAAATACTTTCAATGAACTGACGGCAAATATAAACTGATTTGTTAAATCCAAAAGCAAAAATCAATAATTTATTATGCATGGTTTATTCAATTTCTGAGCATTTGCTACCTAACAGAAAACTTGAATGATGTTTTTGAAAAATATTTTTCTCCCGGGTTAAGTATTACAGATGGAAAGTCCTTTTGATTTGGTGAATCAGGAAAATGCTGAGTCTCAAGGCAAAATCCTGTTCTATAATTATAATTCCCTCCTGTTTTACTTGATAATGTTCCATCTAAAAAATTACCAGTATAAAATTGAATGCCTGGTTCATCTGTAAATATTTCAAGAAATCTCCCTGAAATCTCATCATGAGCAGAAGCGGCAAATCTAAAGCCCTCATTATAATTATTTAGAGCCCAACAATGATCATAACCCAATCCATTATTTAATTGCTCGTTTTCTTTGTTTATATCATTTCGAATCGTCTTGGATCTTCTAAAATCAAATGGTGTTCCTAATACATCTTGTAATTTACCTGTTGGAATTAATTTTGAATTAACTGGTAAAAATGAATCAGCATCAATTACAATTTTATGATCTAAAATATCATTTTTAAAATCACCTGAAAGATTAAAATATGAGTGTTGAGTTAGATTAATAATCGTGGACTTATCTGTACTTGCTTCATAATGAACTGTTAATTCGTCATTATTGTTCAAGGTATATGTAACTTTTACTTGTAGATTACCAGGATATCCTTCCTCCATATCCTTGCTTAAATATCTTAACTCAATTGACGCTAAATTTTTTGTGATAATTTGATTGGCCTTCCAAACGACTTTATCAAAACCTTTTGATCCTCCATGTAAATGATTATCTCCATTATTTTTAACTAATCCATAAGTTTCACCTTTAAGGTCAAATTTACCGTCTGCTATTCGATTCCCATAACGCCCAATTATTGCTCCGAAATAAGGACTACCAGATTCATATTTAGCTAAATCATGGAAACCTAAAACAACATCTTTATAAACATTATTTTTATCTTTTGCAGTCAAAAAATTTATTATCCCCCCGTAAGTTATTACACCTACTTTCATCCCATTTTTATTTTTCATAATGAACTGATCTACCTCAATACCATCAGAAGTTTTCCCGAATGATTTTTTTTCAATTTCTAGAAATCCTGCGTTCATATTTTTTGAATTATTGTTAGCACAACAATAAAAAAAAACAATTGTAATTAAAATTAATTTATGAATTTTTACAGATTTTATTTTATCGTTTTTCATACAAGCTTAATTGATTTTTAAAGTACTCTTTCTTTATCCTTTCTTCTTTTTAAAATCCTCTCAGCACTATCAGAGGCAAGATAAATTGATTCCTCAAAAGATTTGGATATCTTCTTTACAACTATATCATCTCCAGGGATTCCAATTTTAAGTTCAGCCCATTTATTAATTCCATCAGAGTTGTTTTCAATTTTTGTGAAAACAAATACTTCTAAAATTTGATTGTAGAATAAAGAAAGTTTCTCAATTCTTTTTTTTGCGAATTCTTTTAATTTTTTATCAGCTTTGAAATTTACTGATCGGAAATGTATATTAGTCATGATTTATTTATTTAAATTATTTTTTTCGTTCTCTGGGATGTGCTTTTTTGTAAACTTCTTGGATCTTAGCCATACTGCTATGAGTGTAATGTTGAGTTGCTGCAATACTGCTATGACCTAGAAGATCTTTAATTGAATTTAAATCTGCCCCTTGATCTAATAAATGCGTCGCAAAACTATGTCTCAAAACATGAGGACTTCGTTTAGTTTTGGTTGAAACCTTGCTGAGATAATTTTTGACAGATTGATAGACAAATGAAGTTGTGAGCTTTTTACCCTTTTCATTTACAAAGAATAAGTTAGCTTCTCTGGTTATTTTTAAATCCTTTTGTAACATTAATAATGCTTTCATATGTTCCTGAATTTCAGGTAAAAGCGGTACTAATCGTTCCTTATTTCGCTTTCCTAGAACCTTTAGTAATCTTGTTGAAAAATCTATGTCTTGAACTTTTAAATCTATCAATTCACTCCTACGAATTCCTGTGAAGTAAAGTAGCTGAATTATAGTTTTTGAAACTGATCCAACATAGGTGTCAGGAAAAATATCAAATTCAAACAAATTTTTCATCTCTTCTTTGGAAAATGGTAATCCCACCTTAGTGTCTGTTTTAAGCACCTTATGTTCTTTTAAAGGAGAGACTTTTATATTTCCAACACGAAGTTGGAATTTGTAAAATGAACGTAGCGCAGAAACTTTTCTGTTAACGGTGCGTGAACTATTACCTGACTGAACTAGGTTTACTATCCAAGCTCTTATTTCTCCGTAAGATACTCTCTCAATATTTTCTTCATCGTTCTGGGATTTCAAAAAAGATTCAAAAGCAAGTAAGTTTGCTTTGTATGCCTTTACAGTGTGCTGAGAACACTTTTTTTCTAGAGAAATATAATCTAAAAAAGAAATAATTGACATAAAAAAACGTTACCATATAAAGTTAAAAAACTTCATTAAAATAACGTTAGAAATTTGTTTATAAAAACTAAATATTATCGCTGTCGCGGAGATGTTGAATGTATTGTGCTTTTTGAATTTTCTGTCGATGTTTTACAGAAGGCTTAACAAATTGCTTTCTAGCACGAAGCTGTCGCATGCCACCAGTCTTGTCAAATTTACGTTTAAAACGCTTAAGTGCGCGATCAATATTTTCACCGTCTTTAATCGGAATAATTAACATAAAACAGTACCTCCTTTCTTAATAATAATTGCAAATATATATAAAAGAATGATTTGAGAAATTTATATTTTAAATTAAAGTTTAATCTTTTAGAATTTTCCTTGCTATAACTACCTTTTGAATTTCACTAGTACCCTCGCCAATCGTACAGAGTTTTGAATCTCTAAGAAATTTTTCAACGGGGAAGTCTTTAGTGAATCCATAACCTCCGTGTATTTGAACAGCTTCATTTGCAACTTTAACACATGTCTCAGAAGCAAATAATTTTGCCATTGCACCAGCTTGAGTAACATTTAAGTTTTGGTTCTTCATTTCTGATGCCTTTTGAGTAAGTAAGGAAGCTGCCTCTATTTCAGTAACCATATCTGCTAACTTAAAAGAGATTCCTTGAAAACTTGCTATAGGTTTACCAAATTGTCTGCGTTCTTTTGAGTAGGATAATGAAGCATTATAAGCTCCTTTTGCGATACCTAGTGAAAGTGCTGCTATTGAAATTCTTCCTCCATCTAAAATTTTCATTGATTGAATAAAACCGTCTCCAACTGGACCAAGTCTGTTATCATCTGGTACAACACATTCCTCAAAAATCATCTCAGCAGTTTCAGATGCTCGCATTCCCAATTTATTTTCTTTTTTTCCAGCATAAAAACCAGGAGTTCCCTTTTCAACTACAAATGCGGTCATAGAACGACTATCACCCCTCTCTCCATTTCTTGCAATTACCACTGCAATATCACCAGAAATTCCATGGGTTATAAAGTTTTTAGTACCATTTAGAATCCATTTATTCCCTTCTTTTCGTGCCGTAGTAGACATGTCTTTTGCATCAGAACCTGTATTATGCTCTGTAAGTCCCCAAGCACCAATAGCCGAACCTTGACAAAGTTTAGGCAGCCACTTTAAACGTTGTTCTTCGTTGCCAAATAAATAAATATGATTAACGCAAAGAGAATTGTGAGCGGCAATCGATAAACCAATTGAAGGATCAATAATTGAAATAGTCTCAATTAAAGTTACATATTCATGATATCCCATCGCCGACCCTCCATAAGATTCTGGAACAAGCAT
Source organism: Flavobacteriaceae bacterium (assembly GCA_045561915.1). Classification (GTDB taxonomy): domain Bacteria; phylum Bacteroidota; class Bacteroidia; order Flavobacteriales; family Flavobacteriaceae; genus MS024-2A. The sequence continues at coordinate 20,298 of JBJKWV010000016.1, read as the reverse complement.
TCCCATAAATCCAAGCGCTCCTGCCTTTTCAAAAATTTCAGAGGGAAAATATTGAGCCTCATCCCACTTCATTAAATTGGGCTTAATGAACTGAGCAGCAAAGTCTCGAGCAGCCTCATAAACCATACGCTGGGTTTCAGAGGTATTAATTTCGGGACGTAATTCGAAATCTATCATATACAATTTTTTATTACAAATATATGTATTTATTATTCTTAGAACTTACTACTTTTTTATTAATGCTATAGCTGATAAATAATTGTTTAATTCTTCCTTAACACGGGGGTACAACAATAATAATCCAACCATATTAGGAAAAACCAAAGCTAAAATCATAGCATCTGAAAAAGCCCATACAGAAGACATATCACCTGCAGCACCGATAACAATAAAAATTAAAAATAAGGATTTGTATGTCAGTTCTGAAACTTTACTTTTTCCAAAAATATACATCCAAGATTGCAAACCATAATAAGACCAAGAAATCATCGTAGAAATAGCAAAAAGTACTACGGCAATTGTAAGGAAAGGACCTGAAAAAGATATATATTTCGCAAAGGCAGCTGCCGTGATTCCTGCACCCTCAGCTGGAACTCCCTCAATCATTACAACACCTCCAACACCTCCATAATCAAATACAGTATTATCTCCATTAAAAATAATAATAACCAGAGCTGTCATAGTACATATCACAACAGTATCAATAAAAGGTTCTAATAGGGCTACTAATCCTTCTGAAGCTGCATAATTAGTTTTAACAGCTGAGTGTGCTATTGAAGCAGATCCAGCTCCAGCTTCATTGGAAAAAGCTGCTCTTCTAAATCCAGTAATTAAAACACCAATTAATCCTCCAAGTCCAGCCTGTGGACTAAAGGCCTGACTAAATATCATTCCAAATGCGTCATCAACAAAATTGAAATTGGTAAGTATAATGTATAAACAAGCAATAAGATACATAAGAGCCATAAATGGAACTATTTTTTCAGTAACCAAAGCTATACGTTTAATTCCACCGATTATAATAATTCCAACCAAAATCATCATGATAATCCCTATGATAGTTCGAGCGCTACCACCAGTCATACCGAATGAATCAACTAATTGCATAGCAGCTTGGTTGGACTGAGCTGCATTTCCTCCCCCAAATGAGGCTCCTACACATAAAAAAGCGAAGATTCCAGCCAATATTTTACCAAGAGTACCAAAGCCTTTTTCACTGAGGCCTTTGGTCAAATAATACATTGGTCCACCATAAACAGTACCGTCATCTCCAACATCACGGTATTTAACTCCTAAAGTACACTCCACAAATTTTGTAGACATACCTAATAGACCACATAAAATCATCCAAAATGTAGCCCCCGGACCACCTACTGCAATAGCTAATGCTACTCCAGCAATATTTCCATTTCCAACAGTACCAGAAACAGCAGTTGCTAGGGCTTGAAAGTGGCTAACTTCACCTTCTTCATTCTCTTCTGAAACAGCTTTTTTTGATTGTTTATCTGCATTATCATATTTTCCACGGACTGTGTTTATTGCAGTTGAAAAGTGACGTACATTAACAAATCCGAAGTAGACGGTAAAAAATAGAGCACCACCAACAAGTAAAAAAATTATTGTAGGAATTTCCGTTCCTGGAAAATTATGTAAAATTAAACCCTCCCACCAATTTGCCACTGGAGTAAAAGCTTCGTTAATTCGCTCATCCAAACCACGATCCTGTGAATAAATAGGAGTGTTAATTAGCAGAAAAAAAATGGATGTTAAACAGATGTTTATCTTCGGCGGAAATTTCATGAATTTTTTTTGAAAATTTGATAGGCTCAATATCATAAAAAGGAATAGAAAAACAAATTAATCAACTGAAAGATTCAATTAAATTTTAAATTACTGAGTAAATCTTTAAAATTCCTAGCTTTAAAATTGATCAAAGTAAATTTTCTATAAATCAAAAACAGACGTCCTTTTTGTATAGATAAGATCTTTAAGTTTTAACCAAAATGCCAAGATTAAATAAACGATAAAGCCTCCTATCAAAGTTGTGAAAGAGGCATAGATGAAAAATAAACGAACACTTTTGACTTTCATTCCAAGCAATTCTGCCATTCTCGTTGAAACAGCAAAACCGTTTCTTTCAAAAAAAACACGTAGACGACTAGATATATTCATAAATTAAATTAGTAATTAACTAATTAGATCGCCTTTCCACTCAATAAATCCACCGAGCAAATTATAACAATCTGATATTCCTTGTTGTTTTAAGAGCTGACATGCTTGTGCGCTTCTTGCCCCAGATCGACAGTAAACATAATATTTCTTTGAAGCATCTAGCTCACTTAATTTATTCATAAATTCATGAGGGTTTTGAATATTGATCAACTTTGCGTTTGGAATATGACCTGCTTGATATTCTTCTGGTGTTCTTACATCTAAGATTACACTTTCAGATTCAGATTGCTGATTTTGAATCCATATTTTTTGTGATAAATCCATATTTTGATTTTAAACTAAGTTACAATGTCAAATTTCATTAAACAAATCAAAAAAATAATTTTAATTTAAATATATATTATATATTTGTGTGTACAACATTTGTTTCCACATATGTCAACAAATTCTAAAAACCTTGTCATAACTCTTATTAAATCTAATTGTAAAGTAGGTGAATCTCTTGCTAAATCGCTGAAACCTTACAAAATATCTCTTCAACAATTTAATGTACTCAGAATTTTAAGGGGTCAAAAAGGTTTAGCTGCTAATCTTTCAACTGTTCAAGAAAGAATGGTAAATCCAAAAAGTAATACAACTCGTATTATTGATAAACTAATTGACAAAAATTATGTGAAGAGAAATATCTGTGAAATAAATAGAAGAAAAATCGAATTATTTATAACTACAGAGGGACTTGAAATGTTATCAGTAATTGATTCTGTCGTTGAAAGATCTGAGGATAGGATTACACAAAATCTCTCTGAAAATGAAAAAGAAAAACTTATTTCTTTGTTAAAAAAAGGGTGGGAATAAAATAATAACTATGAAAAAGAAAAATATTTTACTGTTTTTGCTATTAATTTTTGTTACAAAACATGTTAAAGGTCAGGATAAAACGATTGATTTAGCTTCAAGTAATATCAAATGGACTGGTAAAGAAATTACTACAAAAATTCATTACGGCTCTCTTAAGTTTAGTGAAGGAAAAATTATTTTAAAAAATGATTTAGTGATCGGAGGCAAATTTATCGTGGACATGAAAAGCCTTGAAAATTTGGACTTAAGTGGTGGATCAAAGGATTATCTTGAAAATCATTTACGATCAGATGATTTTTTCGGTGTAGACCAGTATCCTAATGCCATTTTAAATATTTTATCCTCCAAAAAAATTGCTGGGAATAAGTTATCAGTTCAGGGTGATCTTACGATCAAGGGTATTATTAACCCTACAAGCTTTACACTTGAATTTAATGACAGAGGTGCAAGTGCAGAACTTATTTTTGATAGATCAAAATACAATGTCAAATTCCGTTCATCAAGCTTTTTCGATGAATTAGGAGATAAGTTAATTTATGATGACATTGAACTAAAAGTAGATTTGGTTTTTAATTGATATACTCAGAAATTATAAATTATGTGAAAGCATTTATGAGTTATAATTTTTGTATTATATTTGAAATAATGAAAATGATATCAAACGAAATTAACTGGTGGTACTCTAATCGAGGATGATTTGAGTGATTACAACTGTATAAAATATTTAGGCTTGTCATCACGACAAGCCTTTTTTAATTTACAATAAAATGAAAACATTTGCCCTTAAAACGGAGCACAAAAAAATACTTGCTGATACTATAACACCCGTAAGTGTATATTTGAAATTAAGAGATGTATTTCCTCATTCTTTACTTTTAGAAAGTAGTGATTATCACGCAAATAAAAATGACTTTTCATATATATGTTGTAACCCAATTGCTTCTATTGAACTGAAGAACAACAAGCTTATATCACAATTCCCAGATGGGAGTTCAGAACTAGAAGAGGTTGATTTAAATATGAATATTCCAGAACGAATACACCAATTTTCAAAACAATTTAAAAGCAAAAGTTTTCCATTTAAATTTATTAGTAATGGCATTTTTGGTTATATAGCGCATGATGCTGTTGATCGTTTTGAAAACATTGAACTAGACAAAAAAAAACCCGGGAATGATATTCCCGACATTTACTATGCTGTTTATCAAAATATTATAGCCATTAGTCTTTTTAATCACGAAGCTCATTTATTTTCACATATTTATAATGGTGATCATAATCTCAATGATGTCGAAGCTTTGCTAACTGCCAAAAACAATAGTCATTTTAACTTTAAAAAAGTGGGAGAAAAATCCTCTAATCTTAGTGACGAGCAATTTATTGAATTTGTCAAAAAAGGAAAAGATCATTGTTATAGAGGTGATGTGTTCCAGCTAGTTCTTTCCAGAAGATTTTCACAAGGTTTTAAAGGTGATGAATTTAATGTATATCGCACATTGAGATCAATTAATCCTTCTCCTTATTTGTTTTTCTTTGACTATGGTTATTTTAGGATTTTTGGAAGTTCACCAGAAGCTCAATTAATAGTCCAGGATAGTAAAGCAGAGATCCATCCCATTGCTGGTACATTTCGCCGAACAGGAGATGACGAGAAAGATTCAAAAGCTGCTGAAGCATTAGCTAAAGATCCTAAAGAAAATAGTGAACATGTTATGCTTGTTGATTTAGCTAGAAATGATTTAAGTAGAAATGGGTCAAAAGTTGAAGTTGAAAAAAATCGAGAAGTTCAATTCTATTCTCATGTAATTCACTTAGTATCAAAAGTAACTTGTAAAATGAAAAAATCTGCTAAAACATTTCGTGTAGTAGCAGATACTTTCCCTGCAGGTACATTAAGTGGAGCTCCTAAACACAAAGCATTACAACTGATTGATCGTTACGAAACTACTAAAAGAAATTTTTATGGAGGTGCGATCGGTTACATGGATTTTCATGGGAATTTTAATCATGCGATTATTATTCGCTCATTCTTGAGTAAAAATCATGAACTCCATTACCAAGCAGGAGCAGGTATTGTGGCTGATTCGGTTCCAGAAAATGAATTACAAGAGGTCTTTAATAAATTAGGCGCTTTAGATAAAGCTTTAACGCTAGCAGAAAATATTTAATTATGAAAAAAGTATTTGTCATAGATAATTACGATTCTTTCACATATAACCTAGTTCACTACCTAGAGGAAATGAACTGCGAAGTAACCGTAAAGCGAAATGACAAATTCAAACTTGAAGAGATAGAAAATTATCCTTTTTTGCTTTTATCACCAGGCCCAGGTATACCTGATGAATCTGGTCTCTTGAAAGAAGCTATTAAACGGTATTCTTCTACTAAAAAAATCCTGGGTATTTGTCTAGGGCAACAGGCAATTGGTGAAGTTTTTGGTGGAAAATTAATTAATCTCGACAAAGTATATCACGGTGTTGCAACACAAATAAAAATTATTAACGAAGATTTACTGTTTAATGATATTCCAAAAACTTTTGATGTTGCAAGATATCATTCTTGGGTTGTAGAAACTCCTCTTCCCAATGAATTAATAGCTACTTCAGTTGATAATAAGGGGTATTTAATGTCTTTGCGACACAAAATTTATGATGTTTGTGGATTGCAATTTCATCCAGAGTCAGTATTAACGTCCCATGGAAAAAAAATATTAAGTAATTGGATTAATAGTTAGACATGAAAGCTATACTGAACAGACTAATAAATCATGAACAACTCAGCAAGGAAGAATCACGACAGATGATTATTAATATTGCGGATGGGCAATACACTTCGTCCCAAATCGCTTCGTTCCTTACTGTCTATTTAATGCGGAGTATTAGTTTAGATGAATTAGAGGGTTTTCGTTCCGCCCTTTTAGAATTGTGTCTTTTGATCAATTTTGATGAATATAATACCATTGACCTATGTGGAACAGGTGGAGACGGTAAAGACACCTTTAATATTTCTACCCTTTCATCTTTTGTTGTAGCAGGTGCTGGAATTAAAGTAACCAAACATGGTAATTATGGTGTTTCATCAACTTGTGGATCCAGTAACGTCCTTGAAGCACTTGGAGTTAAATTTTCTAATGAACAGGATTTTTTAAAGAGATGCTTAGACCAAGCGGGCATTTGCATCCTACATGCACCACTTTTCCACCCAGCAATGAAAAACGTTGCACCAGTAAGACGTGAACTTGGAGTAAAAACTTTTTTCAATATGTTAGGTCCTTTGGTAAATCCTGTAAAACCTAAAAATCAATTAACAGGTGTATTTAATCTTGAATTAGCTAGACTTTATTATTACCTATTTCAAAAAACAGATACCAACTTTACAATCCTATATGGATTAGATGGATATGATGAAATATCGCTCACTGGCCCTACCAAAGCCTTTGGAAAAAATAGTGAAAGTTTATTGATGCCTCGTGATTTTGGAGTTGATCCAGTATCGGAAAATGCTATATCAGGAGGAGAAAATGTGGACCATTCAACAAAAATATTTATTAACATAATACAAAATAAGGGAACGATTGCACAACAAAATGTAGTTTGTGCAAATGCGGGAATGGCTATTGCAACAGCTTTAAATTTGTCTCCTCTCGAGGGCTTCGAAAAGGCTAAAGAAACTTTACTGTCCGGAAAGGCATATAATGTACTCTCAAAACTTCAAACCCTCAGTAAATAATGAGTATACTAGATTTTATAATTTCGGATAAACAAATCGAAGTTGCTCAAAGGAAGATGATATTTCCAATACCTTATTTGGAGGCTTCTCCACTTTTTGATCGTCAGTCAAATTCATTAGTAGAATGCTTAAGTAAAAGTGCTTCAGGAATAATTGCCGAACATAAACGTCGATCTCCATCTAAACAAAATATAAACAGCTCTCTTTCGGTTGCAGAAGTTGCAAGTAGCTATGAAAAAGCTGGTGCGTGTGGAATGTCTGTGTTAACTGATGGAAAGTATTTTGGAGGTTCATTAGATGATCTAAACCTCGCTCGTTCGGTAACTAGCTTCCCAATTCTGCGCAAAGAATTTATTATTGACGAATACCAAATTATTGAAGCGAAAGCTCATGGAGCAGATGTAGTTTTGTTAATAGCAAGTGTCTTAAGCCGGGAACAAATTAAACAATTGTCAACCAAAGCAAAAGAACATGGACTAGAGGTATTATTAGAAATTCATAATCTTCAAGAGTTGGAAAAATCTATTATGCCAAGTTTAGATATTATTGGGGTGAATAATCGTAATTTAAATACATTTAGGGTGTCTTTGGCAACAAGTAAAAATTTAATCCATAAAATACCGGATGAATTCATCAAAATCTCTGAAAGTGGCTTAAATGATGTGGATGCAATTAAAGATTTAAAGACCCACGGTTATCAAGGTTTTCTAGTTGGTGAAAACTTTATGAAGACCGATAACCCAGGAGAAACAGCCCAAAAATTTATAAAACATATAGAGTCATGAAATTAAAAGTTTGTGGGATGAGAGAAACTGAAAATATTTTAGACCTAAGTATTTTAAAGCCAGACTATATGGGTTTTATTTTTTGGGAAAAGTCAAGTCGCTTTGTTAAAAAAACAACACCAGATCTAAATAAAAAAATAAAAAAAACAGGTGTTTTTGTAGATGCTTCTGAGGAGTATATTTGCAATATGATATCCTTACACCAATTACAAGCTGTACAATTACATGGAAGAGAAACGCCAAGATTTTGTAAGCAAATTAAAAAGCTTGGAGTTGAAGTAATTAAAACTTTTTCGATAAAAAAACACTTTGATTTTTCAATTCTTATGCCTTATGAAGAAAATTGTGACTTTTTTTTATTTGATACCAAAGGAAAATTACCAGGGGGGAATGGATATGTATTTGAGTGGAATATTTTAAACCATTATCCCTCCAGAAAATCATTTTTTTTAAGTGGAGGGATTGGGATTGATAATATGGTACAAATAAAAAAAAAATTAAAAAGAACTTTACCCATTTATGCAATTGATGTAAATAGTAAATTTGAAATTTCCCCTGGCATAAAAAAAATAAAAGCTTTAAAAGAATTTAAAAAAGAAATAGATGAATTATAATGTAGATGAAAAAGGATATTATGGTGACTTTGGAGGCGCCTATATTCCTGAAATGTTATATCCTAACATTTCAGAGTTACGAGAAAACTATTTAAAGATTTCCATGGAATCCGAATTTAAAAAAGAATTTGATGATTTACTTAAGGATTATGTAGGACGACCCACCCCTTTATATTTTGCAAAACGTTTATCGGAGAAGTACAATACTAAAATATATTTAAAACGAGAGGATTTATGCCATACTGGAGCTCATAAAGTAAACAATACTATTGGTCAAATTTTATTAGCCAAGCGATTAGGTAAAAATCGAATAATTGCTGAAACTGGAGCTGGTCAACATGGAGTTGCGACAGCTACTGTTTGTGCTCTAATGGGAATTAAATGCGTAGTATACATGGGGGCTATAGATATTAAGCGTCAAGCTCCAAATGTTGCTCGTATGAAAATGTTAGGTGCGGAAGTTTATCCTGCAAAATCGGGAAGTAAAACTCTTAAGGATGCTACCAATGAAGCCATCAGAGATTGGATTAATAATCCAATAGATACACATTATATAATAGGTTCAGTAGTGGGACCTCATCCATATCCAGATATGGTCGCCCGTTTTCAATCAGTTATCAGTGAGGAAACTAAATGGCAACTTAAAGAACAAGAGGGGCGGGATTATCCTGACCACGTAATAGCTTGTGTTGGGGGAGGAAGTAATGCTGCTGGAATATATTTCCACTACCTCAATGATGAAAGAGTAAATATTATTGCCGTTGAGGCAGCTGGCAAAGGGATTGACTCTGGAGAAAGTGCTGCAACATCTGTTTTAGGTAAAGAAGGAATCATACATGGAAGTAAAACTCTTTTAATGCAAACTCATGACGGACAAATTACCGAACCTTATTCTATTTCTGCTGGCTTAGATTATCCAGGTATAGGTCCCATGCATGCTCATCTTTATCGCACTAAAAGAGCAGAGTTTATTTCCATACCTGACCAAGAAGCTATGGATTGGGGGCTTACACTTTCCCAGATGGAAGGTATTATTCCGGCTATTGAAACAGCTCATGCCTTTGCTGTGCTTGATATCCGCAAGTTTAAAGAACATGAAATAATAGTTTTTAATTGTTCGGGTCGTGGTGACAAGGACTTAGATACATATATTGAACATTTTAAATTGTAATGAATAGAATTGATCAAAAATTTAGGGATAACAGAAAACTTTTGTCAATCTATTTTTCTGCTGGACATCCAAACCTAGAGGATACAGTTCCTATTTTAAAAAAGCTAGAATCATCTGGAGTAGATATGGTTGAAATTGGTCTTCCTTTTTCAGACCCTCTAGCTGACGGCCCTACAATTCAAAAAAGCTCTACACAAGCCCTTAGAAATGGAATGACAACTGATAAACTATTATCCCAATTAGAAAACATTAGAACACAGATAGACATTCCTCTTGTTCTTATGGGTTATTTCAATCCTATGATGCAATTTGGGATTGAAAAATTCTGTAAAAGTTGTGAATCAATTGGAATTGATGGTTTGATAATACCAGATTTACCTGTAGATGTTTATCAAAGAGAATACAAGAATCTTTTTGATAAACACGGTCTATATAATATGTTTTTAATTACACCACAAACTTCAGAAAAGCGCATTCGATATATTGATAAAGTGTCTAAGGGTTTCATATATATGGTAAGTAGTGCGAGTGTAACCGGAGCAAAAAATACATTTGGTAATAATCAAATAGATTATTTTCAGAGGGTTTCGGCTATGAGATTGACTTCGCCAACTTTAGTTGGTTTTGGAATTAGTAATTCCGTGACTTATGCAGCTGCAACTCAATATTCAAATGGTGCCATAATAGGTTCTGCATTTATTAAGTTTTTGGAAGACAAAGGAGTTGAAAGAATTAATGAATTTGTTCTTTCGATTAGGAATTGAAAATTTTAAATAACCTTTCTTGGAGAAAAAGCGATTGGGTTTTGAACTTTTGATATATGAAAACTCTTCTCATTATTTTTGCAAAACATCCTCAAATAGGTAAAGTAAAAAGACGTCTTGGAAGAGATGTAGGTATGGAGGCTTCCCTTTGGATATATAATAAAATTCTTCAGCACACAGCAAAAATATCATTTCACACTAAGCTTGATACCGTTGTATTTAAAAATAAGAAAAGTTCAAAATTAGAATCAATTTTCAAGCATGTTAAAAAATTTGAAATCCAAAAAGGAAAAAATCTTGGTGAAAAAATGGAGGCCGCTTTTCTCTGGGCATTTGATCAAAAATATGAAAATGTTATTCTAATAGGAACTGATTTGTGGACCTTAAATAAAGAGACTTTATTGGAAGCAAAAAAAGCACTAGAAAATACAGATATAGTTATAGGACCATGCTATGACGGAGGATATTATTTAATAGGGATGAAAAATTTTAATAAAGAAATTTTTAAAGATATACCTTGGAGTAAAAAAGAAGTCTTTGGAAAAACTTTGTCAAAAGCCAAGGATAATTCTATTTACTATTTAGATTTAAAAAATGATATAGACAACAAAAAAAGTCTTAAAGCACATACTTCTTTATACGCTCAATACAAAAAATACTTTCATCTAAAATGTTAAAATGAAATTTTAACATTTATCTTATTTATGATAATTCGATTAATAAGATCTTTACAACCTAATTATTAAATAAATTATATTTGGCTATATTATTTATCTAAATTGATTTATGAATATTAAATCCACAAAATTCCTTCTTTATTTTATTGTTGGTTTAATCAGCTTATCTTCATTTAGCCAAAAAAATATTCATCATCGATGGAATAATCAACTACAAGAATATGTGTCTGAAAATGGTAATGTTAATTATAAAGGTTGGAAAAAGGACCAAAATAATCTAGATGCATACATAAATACTTTATCAAAATTTCCACCTAGAAAGAAAGCATCAAAAAATTACAAACTAGCTTATTGGATAAATGCCTATAATTCATTAACTATTAAACTAATTCTAGAAAATTTCCCGCTTAAAAGTATTAAGGACATTAAATCACCATGGGATAAGAAATTTTTCAGTACTGGTGGTAAAGAATATAGTTTGGGTGATATAGAAGACAAAATTTTAAGAAAAATGAACGAGCCTCGAATTCACTTTGCTATTAATTGTGCCTCAATATCCTGTCCTAAATTATTAAATTTTGCATTCCAAGAAAAAAAAATAGAAACTCAGCTTATCGATGCAACACGATCGTTCTTGCTTGATACTTCAAAAAATGTTTTATTAAAAAATGAACTCAAATTATCAAAAATTTTTTTTTGGTTTAAAAAAGATTTTGGATCTAAACAGGAGAGACTAAGTTTTATAGAAAAATATTCTAATCTAAAATTCAATAAACCTGTTATAAATTATCTTGATTATAATTGGATGTTAAATAAACAATAAGTATTAATTTTACAATAATATGAAAATGAAAAGTCCAAATGCTTTTAAATGGTCTCTTAAATTTGGTTTAATATCAGCTTTAACTGGAATGATTTGTTGTGTAGCTCCAGCAATTTTATTTATGTTTGGTTTGATGGGTGGTGTTGTAGCTATCTCTTTTGCAGATTTTTTTTATGCAGAAGATGGAAGTTTGGGAACAGGATCCATTTTACTTAGAATTCTAGCGTGTTTCCTTGGAATTTATGGCTTTATGATGTATAGAAAGAAACAAAATCAATGTTCAATTGATCCTAAAAGAAAAAAGTTGAATTTGACTTTATTAACCTTTTTACTTCTAACTTTTGGAGTATCTTTTTTTCTAGCTTTTGAATCATTATCTGGGTGGTACTTTGATGAATATATCGTTCCACAACAACAAATTGAATTAAAAAAATAAACCTTATTACTTATAAAAATTGCTGTTATTATACCGGCTTTTAATGAGGCACTTTCAATTGAAAAAGTAATTTCAGATATTCCTGAAAAAGTAAGTAAAATTGTAGTGGTTGATAACGGATCTAGTGATGATACAGGGAGAATAGCTAAAGCCTGTGGAGCAACAGTAATTCTAGAAAAACAAAAAGGATATGGGTACGCTTGCCTTAAGGGTATAAATTACCTGGAAAACTATAACCCTGAAATTGTAGTTTTTTTGGACGGGGACTATTCAGACTATCCAGAGCAACTTGACATGTTAATTGAACCTATTATAAAGGGTGAGGTTGTTTTTAGTTTAGGTGCAAGATTAAAAAATCTTAGAGAAAAAGGTTCTATGACTATACCTCAAATATTTGGAAATATTTTATCCTGTTTTTTAATGCGCTTGATATATAATGGGAGATTTAAAGATCTAGGTCCGTTTAGAGCAATTAGGTGGGATACTTTACAGAGCCTCGGAATGGAAGACAAAACTTTTGGTTGGACAATAGAAATGCAGTTGAAGATTTTACGGAGAAAACTATCTTATATTGAAATACCAGTAAAATATAGGAACAGAATTGGGGTTTCTAAGGTTTCTGGAACTGTAAGCGGAACATTTTTAGCAGGATATAAAATACTATCTTGGATAGGTAAATTCTATTTCTCTAAATGGAAATAACAGTAAGTGTAATATTACGCTTTATAGCTTATGGAATTTTAGTATTCTATATTGGATGCTTGCTTATGATTTTTTTTTACAGTTTAACTCAACTAAACATGTTGCGTTATTTTTTAAAATATATAAAACAAAAAAAAGACGAACCTTCGATTCCAAGAAGACTACCAAAAGTTACTATTCAATTACCTATTTATAATGAAGTTCATGTTATAAAAAGACTGCTTATGTGTATAACAGCCATGGAATACCCGAAGGACTTACTGCAAATTCAGGTTTTAGACGATTCTACCGATGAATGTTTAGAAATTTCGAAAGCTCTTGTATTAAAATATAAAAAACAAGGAATTCCCATAGAGATAATTACAAGAAAAAATCGTGAAGGCTTTAAAGCAGGAGCATTGAAGAACGGATTAACAACCGCTAATGGTGAATTTATTGCGATTTTTGATTCTGATTTTTTACCAAAAGCCAATTGGATTTTAAAGGCTATTCCCCACTTTAACGATCCTAAAGTTGGAGTGGTTCAAACCCGATGGGGTCATCTAAATCGAAATTATTCTATCTTAACAAAAGTCCAATCGTTTGCTTTAGACGCACATTTTATTTTAGAACAAGTAGGTAGAAATCAACAACAACATTTTATAAATTTTAATGGAACCGCAGGAATATGGAGAAAAAGTTGCATAATTGATGCTGGGAATTGGGAAGGTGATACATTGACCGAAGACTTAGATTTGAGTTATCGGGCTCAATTTAAAAATTGGAAGTTTAAATATCTTCTTGATGTTGTTACACCTGCAGAACTACCTATTACAATAAATGCAATTAGGTCTCAGCAATTTAGATGGAATAAGGGTGGTGCAGAAAATTTTAGAAAACATATAGGCCGCATAATGACATCAAAAGATCACTCAGTATGGATAAAAATCAATTCTTTTTTCCACTTAATTAATAGCAGTATGTTTCTAAATATAATAATGATTTCATTTCTGAGTGTTCCATTACTTTTTATAAAAAAAAACTATCCAGAACTATCTCTAGCTTATAACATAAGTACTCTTTTTATAGTATCTACAATTATCTTTTTTATTTGTTATTGGTTTGTTTACAAATATGTTTTTGGGGGAGGTATAAGTTCGTTTTATAAATATATAAGACGTTTCGTTAGCTTTTACACTCTGGCTATGGGATTTTCAATTCATAATTCCATTGCTGTTTTAGAGGGATACATTGGCAAAAAAAGTCCTTTTGTTAGAACTCCTAAATTTGATCAAAGTGATTTAAAAGATAATAAGTATAATATTAAGAAAATTTCTCCTTTTTCATTTTTTGAAATAGCCATGTCTATCTACTTTCTGTTTGGTATGTATGTATCAATAATTATTATTCCAGAATTAGATATTGGTTTATTTCTGTTTCATCTTTTTTTATTTTTAGGATTTTCCGTTGTAAGTTATCATAGTCTAAAACAAAGTATTTGAAATGCAATTAAATAATCAAATTGTTAATTGGGGGCTTTTATCTTTTCTTTTATTTGGTTTTTATTTGCTTTCATTTGAATTACAAAGAACAGAGACATTATCTCTTCTTTTGACTTTTAGCGGTTTATTTTTTTTGCTTTGGTTTTGGATTAGAAATTTCAGCACCTTGACGAGTATTTTTCTTCTAGGTATTGTTTGCAGATTAATATTCTGGAATCATATTCCTGCACTTTCACAGGATTTTTATCGATTTATATGGGATGGAAATATTCAGCTTTTGGGTATTAATCCTTATAGATATACGCCCGATGAAATAATTAATTTGATTGATTTCCCAAGTTCTGGAATCTTATATGAAAAGATGGGAAATTTAAGTAATAATCACTATTCAAACTACCCTCCCATAAGCCAGTATTTATTTCAATTCATCGCATACTTTAATAGAGGGGATATCTTGCAGCCAATTTTTGCACTAAGAATTATATATATGTTCGGAGAGTTATTTCTTTTTTTTGGTGCAAAAGTGCTTTTTGAGCATTTTAAAATTCCTTCAATTTACATTGCATGGTATTTTTTAAACCCTCTTGTTATTGTTGAAGGCTTTGGAAACCTTCATGGAGAGCCCTTAATGATAACATTCACAGTTTTTTCCTGGCTATATTGTTTCAAGAAAAAACCCTTTTTGGGTGGTTTTTTTATGACTATCGCTGTGGGGACAAAATTATTGCCCCTCCTTTTAACTCCGATTTTTTTCAGATACTTAGGGTTGCGAAAATTTTTAATCTACTCATTTAGCTTGATCATTTTTTCTTGCGTTCTTTGGTTCCCATTTTTGAGTGAAGAAATGATAAAAAATTATACTCAAACTATTCAGCTATGGTTCACAACATTTGAATTCAATGGCAGTATTTATAATATTATTCGGGCTATTGGATATGAAATTAAGGGCTATAATATAATACGTCAATTAGGAAAAATTACGCCTTTTATTACAATATTCTTTGTGATCATATTTTCACTTTTACGAGCGAATTTTACCCATAAGGAAATTTACAAAAATATGCTTTTACTGCTCAGCTGTTATTTTTTTATTGCTACAACAGTTCACCCTTGGTATATTATAAATCTAATCTTATTAGGTCTTCTTACAGGATATTTTTTCCCAATTCTATGGAGCATGACTGTTTTTTGGAGTTATAGTGCTTATGGATTTAATGTTGTTGAAGAAAAAATTGGATATCAATTAGTTTCTTATGTTTTGGTTTACGGATGCTTCTTTTTTGAAATGAATAAGAGGCGTTTAGGAAAACATCTTCATAAACCCAATTTCTTTGCTACTTAATTTTCTCCAATTTCCACGAGGAAGATCCTTTTTATTTAGCCCTCCATAAACAACCCGATCCATTTGAATAACTTTTAAGCCAATTGAACTAAAAAGCTTTTGTAAAATAGCGGGACTTATTGAATGAACTTCTACTCCAACCTCTTTTTTTGATTTTCCGTCAACATTGCTAATTTTATTTACTTTTTGCATTTTATCAAAAATCATTTGTCCCTCTTTGAGTTTTTTCATCATGTCATTAGTAATGTTTTGATCTAAAGTAACCTGATATATCATAGGAATTGAAGTTGAATTATTGAGTTTTTTCCTTAGAATCTCATCACTTGTAAAAAATAGAAGACCTGTGATCGGCCTACCCATATCTCCAATTGGAGGAATTTTAGTTTTTACACCCGAACTAATTAACTCTTGAACAGATTTCTTGATTTTTGCACCACGAGCAGTTGCAACAAATCCTTTAGGCTTATTCAGTAAAAGATATTCTGGTGGAGACTGTTGAATACGAGATCCATCGTATTTGACTTCATCATTGTACTTAACTTTAAAACCCATTTCTGTGATTATTTGACCATTGATTTGTACTAGGCCCATTTTAATGAGCTCATCTGCCTCCCTCCTAGAACAAATTCCAGCATTGGATAAAAACTTATTTAATCTAATGGTTTTATCATTCTCAAGACTTCTAGAATTTGAAATTGTTGAGGAGCGTTTTGATTTCATATTTTAATTAATAATAATTAATGTAAAGACTTTTTTTTATTGAAGCTATTCATAAAATTTGACCTAAAATCTAAAACTAAATTAAGTGATTGATATAAAGGTAATCCATTTGATCTTTAGGATAATTAATTTAGTATTAAAGTAAAAATCAAAATCTCATTTAACCTATTATTTTTAAACGGCTCAATAAACTTAAAATAAGTAAACAAGCTTCAAAGGATAATCTTTTAATTTTTTTTGAGCTTTTTCAAAATCCTCTGTGAAACCTAAAATAAAACCACCTCCACCTGAACCACAAAGTTTAAGATAATAAGTCTCAGAGTCAATACCAGTCTTCCATAATTGATGAAAAGTATTTGGAATCATTGGTTTTAAGTTTTTTAATACAAATTTGGAAAGAGATTTAATATTTGTAAAAAGTAAATTAATATTCCCATTGATAAAATTTTCAATACAAGCATCAGAATATCTAATAAATCTCTCTATAATTAAATTATTAAAAGCTTCGTTTTTCATATTTTCCATAAATAACGAGATCATTGGTGCAGTCTTACCAATTTGTCCACTGTCTACCAAAAATATTGCACCTTTTCCATAATCATTTTGTGAGGGAATATTAATTGTTTGGATATTGTCTTTCGAGTTGATTAATATAGGTTGTTTTAAATAACTGTTTAAAGGATCTAAACCTGAAGATTTTCCATGAAAAAAAGATTCCATTACACTAAAAATATTTTTTAGCTGTAGTATTCTTTTTTTGTCTAAGTTTTCATCAACCAAAATTTTAGATAAAGCATACTTATAATAAATTGCAGAAACAAGAGCTGCACTACTCCCCAAACCATAGCCTTGAGGAATTGAACTTTCAAAATATATTTTTCTTTCTAAATCAAAGTTGAATTTTTCCCAATTAAACGATATCAAATCTTTATCTAATTTTTTTAAATATTCTGAAAAATCAAAGAGTTTTTTGTGGGAATCGTCACTAAGGTTAGATTTTTTTGTGGGGATTTTTAATGCTCCATAATAAAATTTATATGGTATTGAAAGGCCCTTAGAATTGTAAATAATTCCATACTCTCCGAATAGAAGTATTTTTGCGAAAAATGATGGCACTCTCATATTGTTTAGACAGCTAAATTATTTGATTTAAAATTTTATAGCACCTTTACCAACTTGATCAGAAATGTATTGTCCATTTTGACAAAAAACTTTAAGCTCTTGATCAATAAAAGCAGAAATATCTTTCTTGTAGGCTAACGGATATAATAAATGAACATTAGCTCCAGCATCTAAAGTAAAACATATTGGTAATTTTTGACTTGTTCTCAATTCCCAAACCTTATTTATAATTTCTAAAGTATTTGGTTTCATCAGAATAAAATATGGTTTAGAAGTCATCATCATCGCATGAAGGGATAAAGCTTCTAATTCTACTATTTTTATAAAAGATTCCAAATCCCCCGATTTCATTATTGGTAATAATGAATCTAAATTATTTGATGCTTGAAGGAATCGATTTTCAGCAAATGGGTTATTATGCATTAAATCATGGCCTTTTGAACTTGATACAGATTTTACCCCTTTATCGACCAAAAGAATCGTGTCTTGGTAGGAATTGAATATTTTATTTAATCCGTCGCCAAAACTAATTGCAAAAAGATTAGAAGAATTTTTTAAAGTTTTATTTTCTCCCCAAATAGTAACTGGTCCTTGTATACTTCTAGAGCCACTGCCTGAACCTAATCGAGCAAGAAATGATGCTTTCTGGTAAAAAAAAGCCTCACTCATTTTAGGGAATAAATAATTCTCTAAATCCATTAAACATAGTGATAATGCAGCCATAGCAGACGCTGATGATGCTATACCACTACTGTGAGGAAAAGAGTTATTGCTTTTAATTATTAATTTATAGCCATTAATCCATGGTATATAGTACTCTATATTTTTAAAAAATGTTAAGAGTTTAGGATTAAAGTCTGGCCTGAGGGTGCCATCGAAAAAAAAATCAAAATCAAAATTTTCTGAATTTGAAGGCTTAAAATTCACTGAAGTTTTAGTAACACTAGAGGAAAGTGTAAAACTTAACGAAGGATTTTTAGGTATCTGTATATCTTCTTTACCCCAATATTTAATTAAAGCAATATTACTTGGTGCTTCCCATGATGTTATGAAGTTGACCGGAGCAGCAGCTTTAGAAATAAACGCGTTTAAATTCATAAGGTCTGTAAAGATACAGCTTCAATTGTAATGTTTTGTTCCATATTTATTAGAAATAATATTTTTCTTTTAGCTTTACTTAACATGAAAAAAAATAGATCACAGCTTTATATCGCATCCCTTCTAGGAATAATAATTTCTTTAGGTGTTGGATTCTTTTCTAGTATTGTAACAAGAGAAGCAATTCCAACATGGTATAATGGGCTATCAAAACCTTTTTTTTCTCCACCTAATTGGCTTTTTGCTCCTGTATGGACACTTTTATATACACTCATGGGGATTGCTTTAGGAAGAGTCTGGTATTTTGGAAGAAAACATAGATGGGGTAAAACTGCGTTATATCACTTTGGTGCTCAATTGGTTTTTAATGGTCTATGGTCATTACTTTTTTTTGGTTTAAAAAATCCTTTGCTTGCTTTAATTATTATTTTCATCTTATGGGTTTTAATCGAAAGAACTATTTTTTGGTTCCGACTTGTTGACAAAAAATCATCTTTTATGCTATATCCTTACTTAGCTTGGGTTAGTTTCGCTACTATTCTAAACTTCAGTATAGTATACTTAAATTAATTATTGGATTTTGGGATACGCTCAGGAAAATCTGTAATAATTCCGTCAACTCCAAGGTTTTTAATGGTTATTAAATCTTCAATTTTATTAACTGTCCATGGAAATATTTTAAAGCCAGCTTTGTGAATTTTTTCTACATTCTTTTGATTAAGAGTTTTAAAGTCGGGGTTTAGTGCTATAGCTTTTAACTCTAATCCTATGGGTATTGCATCTAATGGGTCATCTTCAGTGAGAATAGCAATTGGAACCTCATCATTATTTTGACGGAAAATTTTTAGTTCATTCCAATCAAAACTTGAGATAATAATTTTTTCTGGTGACCAAGTTTTACTTTTAAAATATGTCCTTAAAAGCTCACTTGTTTTTTTTGCAGTAGAACTCCCTTTTAATTCAATATTCAAAAAAACTTGACCATTTATTAAATCTAAAACTTCATTGAGTGTGGGAATAGTATAACCATTTAATAAATCGATACGCTTTATGGAATCTAAATCTAATTCTTCAACATACCCTGAAGTATTAGTCAATTTTTCTAAAGTTTTATCGTGAAAAACAACTAATTCTCCACTGGCACACTTAAAAATATCTATTTCAATTCCATCTACACCAAGCTCTATGGCTTTAGCTATTGAAGGTAGTGTGTTTTCAGCAATGTGACCTTTTGCTCCTCGATGTCCAATTATAAGTGGTTCTTTAGTTAGGGTGCAAGATGTCATTGTAAAAGTTAAAAAACATAAAATATAAAGATTTTGACAATTCATTTTAATCTTAAATTTTAGTAATATATTTTTATAATTGACTATTATTAATTTACAAGAATCCAAAACTCCCACGGTTTCATGTCATATTGATATGAAGATGAAAGTCTTTTCGTTTTAAAATCCTGATAACGTTTAAAATATCCATCATAGGGTAAACTAAATTGTGCATAATCCTTACTTAAGTTGGCAATAAATAAGAGGGTATCTCCTTCATTTTCCCGCTCAAAAGCAAATATTTGATTATTCTTAGAACTTAATATATGCTTATAAGAACCGCCAGATAAACCAGATGCTAATGCTTTGTGATTATTTTTTAATGCCCCTAGTTGCTGTAATAATTCCATAGTCTTTCCTGCTTTTTTAGGAAAACTATCTTTTTCAAAAAAGTGTAATCGCTTACTGAGATCATACTCTTGACCAGAATATATTAATGGCATTCCAGGAATGGTATAATTCATTGCCATAAAAGTGTG
>JBJKWV010000015.1:0-27531 GCA_045561915.1 Flavobacteriaceae bacterium | reverse complement strand
TCGTTTGCTGAAGAATAACTTCTGAAAGCCAAATTTTATAGGGATCCTTTGTTTCTCGCCATAAAAAGTTGCGTTTATTTTCATCGTACCACGCAAGTAAAACCTTAGTTATATTCAAAATTTAACCCTTTTAACAGTATTCAATTTATATACGACAATTATAATATAAAAACTTTACTCAGAGCATTTTATAATATAAATTTATATATTTGCAGGCCTTAAATATTGATCATTAAATTAAAAAATTATGACAAAAGCAGATATTGTATCAAATATATCAGATAAGCTCGGAATTGATCGAGCTGATGTGCAAGCAACTGTTGAAAAATTTATGAAAGAAGTAAAGGGCTCCTTAGAAAAAGGGGAGAACGTATATTTGAGAGGTTTTGGCAGTTTTATTATAAAAACTCGTGCTGAAAAAACAGGACGTAATATTTCAAAAAATATTGCTATCAAAATCCCTGCACACAACATACCCGCTTTCAAACCTGCAAAAATATTTGTTAAAGGCGTAAAATCTAAAGTAACTGTATCAAACTAATTCTTAACTATAAATTTAATAACTACATATGCCAAGTGGTAAAAAACGAAAAAGACACAAGGTAGCGACGCATAAGCGAAAAAAACGCCGTAGGGCAAATCGCCACAAGAAAAAATAGTGTTCGGCAAAACACTCAAAAAATTTACCAAACGTTCATTGAAATGCAGCAATTAAAATTGATTGCTGCTACAGGAAAATCCTGAAAATATTGTTTAATCCGTTTTCACGAAAACAACTCGTGTTAACACAAAATAATTCAGAGTGAATAAAGAATTAATTATACGTTCGCATTCCTCTGCTGTTGATTTTGCACTGCTCAAGGATGGAAAGTTAATTGAGCTTAATAAAGAAGTTGAGGACAACAAGTTCTCCGTTGGAGACATTTTTGTGGGAAAAGTTAGAAAAGCTATTCCTGGTTTAAATGCTGCTTTTGTTAATGTTGGCCACGAAAAAGATGGTTTTCTACATTATCATGATCTCGGACCTAAACTCCCTTCATTAGTTAAATACATTAAACAGATAAGCACAGGTAAAAACAAAGATTATCTTTTAAAACAATTTCGTTACATAGATGATATTGAAAAAGACGGTAATGTTGAGGAAGCTTTATCACCAAAACAAATCGTTTTAGTTCAAGTTGTAAAAGAACCAATATCTACAAAAGGACCTAGATTAAGTTCTGAAATTTCATTAGCTGGCCGATTTATGGTCCTAATGCCATTTTCAGATCGAGTATCTATTTCCCAGAAAATTGAAAGTAGAGCTGAAAAAAATAGGCTGAAAAAACTTGTACAAAGTATTCGCCCAAAAGGTTTTGGACTTATAATTCGTACAGTTGCTGAAGGTCAAAAAGTAGCTGCTTTGGACGCTGACATTCAGCAATTGCTGACTAGGTGGAAAAATTTGTCTGGAAAATTAAAGCAAATTGATAAATATCCGTCTAAAGTTTTGAGTGAAATAAATCGCTCTTCAAGTATTCTTCGTGATATTTTTGATGATAACTTTACTGGGATTCATGTAGATGATGCAGAAATGCAATCGGAAATCCAAGACTATATTGAAATTATAGCACCGGAGAAAAAATCGATTGTTAAACTATACGAAAATCATCTCCCAATTTTTGAAAAATTTGGGATCGAACGCCAAATTAAATCCTCATTTGGAACTACTGTTTCAATGCAAAAGGGAGCTTATTTGGTTATCGAACATACTGAAGCTTTACACGTTATTGATGTTAATAGCGGAAATAGGTCAAACCGTTCAAAAAGCCAAGAAGAAACAGCAATGGAAGTCAATCTCATAGCTGCATCTGAAATTGCAAGACAGTTACGTCTTCGCGATATGGGTGGAATCATTGTAGTAGATTTTATTGATCTAAACAGTAATTCAAATCGCAAGAAACTATTTGAACACTTGACTAACGAAATGAGCGCAGATAGAACCAAACATAAGATTCTTCCTCCAAGCCGTTTTGGTCTCATTCAGATTACACGACAGCGTGTTAGACCAGAGATGAATATCAAAACAAAGGAGCCGAATCCAAATGTAAATGGTGAAGTCGAGGCGCCAATTGTACTAATTGACAAAATCAACACAGAGCTTAGTAAGATTACTAAGAACAATCGCAATAAAAAGGAACAAATACATTTACATTTACATCCTTTTGTAGCTGCGTTCATATTAAGTGGGAATCCATCCCAACGCTTAAAATGGTATTTTGAATATAAAAAGTGGATTCGTATTGTTCCACGCCATGCTTATCAATATTTGGAGTTTCGTTTCTTAAATAAAGATCGTAGAAGACTCCGTAGTTAATAAAAAAGTCGTAGCTCTATCAGCTACGACTTTTTTTTTAATAATTTTTAAAATGTATAGTAAAATAAATTTTTGAAAGTTCTTTTTTTTAGTAATTCTTTAACTTGTACAAGTGAAAAAAAAACAAAATTACACAGTTGGTGAGGCTCAAAAGAAGATTGAGTATTACTGTGCCTACCAAGATCGGTGTCATGCAGAAGTGATCGCTAAATTGAAAGAAATGGGAATGATCCCCGAGGCCAGAGATAAAATTGTAGCGGACCTAATTAGAGCTAATTATCTAAATGAAACTCGTTTTTCTAAAAGCTTTGCTAGAGGAAAATTTAGAATAAAAAAATGGGGGAAAAATCGAATTATAAGAGAATTAAAAAAACGAGGTGTATCTGATTTTAATATAAAATTAGGACTAAAAGAAATTTCAGAAAATATTTATCAAAGTACCTTTTATGATCTTTTTGAAAAACGAAAAAAAGAATTAAAAGAACTTAGCAAAGTTGAGCAAAAAAAGAAAATATTTTATTATTTCTCTTATCGCGGGTGGGAACATTCTAAAATTTATGAAGCCCTAGCAGAACTCTAAATAAAATTTTAGGTTTGTGTTAATCGGTTAAAAGTATAACCTTATTTTTACTCACTTCAATCGCTCCAGATTCAATTTCTAGGAAAGTATAATCACCTTCTTTAGTAAACTTAGATTGATTTTCTTTTTCAATAACAATGTTACCTTCAATTTTAACTCGCCCGGCGACTAGTGTTGAAACTATTGGAGCATGATTATCTAAAATCTGAAAAGAACCTGAAGCACCCGGTAAAGTTAAACTCTTGACTTCACCACTGTAAAGTTGGGCTTCGGGAGAAACGATTTCAAGTTGCATATCTATACTTCAGCTAACATTTTTTCACCAGCTTCAATAGCCTCTTCAATAGTCCCTTTTAGATTAAATGCTGCTTCAGGTAGGTGATCTAATTCTCCATCCATGATCATATTGAAACCCTTAATTGTATCTTTTATATCTACCAATACTCCTGGGATTCCTGTAAACTGTTCAGCGACATGAAACGGTTGAGATAAAAATCTTTGAACTCTCCTTGCTCTTGATACAGCTAGTTTATCTTCCTCGGACAGTTCATCCATTCCCAGTATAGCAATAATGTCCTGAAGTTCTTTGTAGCGCTGTAATAGTTCTTTTACTTTTTGAGCACATGTGTAATGCTCGTCTCCTAAAATTTCTGGTGTTAATATTCGGGATGTTGAGTCTAGTGGATCCACCGCAGGATAAATTCCAAGTTCAGCTATTTTTCTCGAAAGAACTGTTGTTGCATCTAAGTGGGCAAAGGTTGTTGCAGGTGCTGGGTCTGTAAGATCATCCGCAGGAACATAAACAGCTTGTACAGAGGTAATAGATCCTTTTTTTGTAGAAGTAATTCGTTCTTGCATAGCGCCCATTTCAGTAGCTAGTGTTGGTTGGTAACCTACAGCTGACGGCATTCGCCCTAGAAGAGCAGATACCTCAGATCCCGCTTGAGTAAATCGAAAAATATTATCTACAAAAAATAAAACGTCTTTTCCTTGAGCTTCACCAGCTCCATCACGAAAATACTCTGCAATGGTTAATCCAGAAAGTGCAACTCGAGCTCTCGCTCCAGGAGGTTCATTCATTTGCCCAAAAACAAAGGTAGCTTTAGAATCTTTCATTGCGCCTTTATCAACTTTTTTAAGATCCCATCCGCCTTCTTCCATGGATTTCATGAAATCGTCACCATATTTTATAATTCCAGATTCTAACATTTCACGTAATAAATCATTCCCTTCTCTTGTTCGTTCTCCTACTCCAGCGAAAACTGAAAGTCCACCATGTCCTTTAGCAATGTTATTAATCAATTCTTGAATCAAAACTGTTTTTCCAACCCCGGCACCGCCAAATAAGCCAATTTTTCCTCCTTTAGCATATGGTTCTATTAAGTCAATTACTTTAATCCCAGTAAAAAGTACTTCAGTTGAAGTAGACAGATCCTCAAAAGCAGGAGCTTCACGGTGAATAGGGAGGCCTTTATTTCCCTCTTTAGGAAGGTTTTCCATCCCATCAATTGCATCTCCAATTACATTAAACAAACGGCCATATATTTCGCCTCCTACTGGCATTTGAATTGGATTACCTAGGGCTACTGCTTTTACTCCTCGACTTAAACCATCGGTTGAATCCATGGATACTGTTCTCACTGTCTCTTCTCCAATATGAGATTGAACCTCCAAAATAAGTTTAGTACCATCTTCTTTTGAGATTTCTAATGCATCATAGATTTTAGGCAATGGATTGTCTTTACCACTAAAATCAACATCTACGACAGGTCCGATTATTTGAGAAACTTTACCTATACTTTGAGCCATTTTTTATTGAATTTGAATTAATCTTTTAAGTTGATTTTCAAGTTGCAAATATATAGGGTTCATCCTAAATAGTTAACGATTTTAGAGCCTTTTTTTAAACAAATTTATAGCTATTAATACCCCTTAATCACTGCTAATTGATCTAGATGGTAATTATAATCACCGAAAAGCTGCTTGGCAACTCTTGCCCTTTTTAAATAAAATCCAATATCAGCATCATCTGTTACTCCAATTCCACCGTGCAATTGGATTGCTTCATTGGTAACTAATTTAGCTGTTTTACATAATTTGGCTTTCGCTAAATGCGAGTATTTTAATGCTTTAGTATCATTACCATCAATTGCTTGAAGTGCCTTTAAGACAATTGACTTGCATAATTCAATCTCTGAAAAAAGGATCACAGCTCTATGTTGAAGAGCTTGATAAGTCCCTATTATTACTCCAAATTGTTGACGTTCTTTTAAATATTTTAATGTTATATCAAATGACTGTTTACAGATTCCTAAAAGTTCAGCAGAAATACCTGCATAAGCAATAGTCATAATTTTATCTAAAAGTTGCCTGCCGTCAAGTTTAATATTTAACTGATTTTCTGCAGAAACCGACACATTTTTATATGTTACATCTGCATAGGATCCTGAATCCATTAATATTTTTTTTGAAATTGTAATTCCTTTTGAATTAGAATCTACAATAAATAAACTCAGGTTGTCATTAACTTGACAAACAACAATATAATGATCGGCAGTTGAACCATCTATAACAATAGTTTTTGATCCATTAATTGTATAGTTTTCACCTTCTAAAACTGCACTAGTTTTAAATAGCTTTGTTTGATGGTGTATACCTTCTTGCATTGCAAAAGCTAATTTACAAGTACCTTCCATAATCCCTGGGAATAATTTTGCTTTTAAAATTTCATTATCTGACAATCTTAAAGCAGAAGTCCCTAAAAGAATTGAAGAAACTAAAGGCGATTTTGAAAGATTTCTCCCCGTTTGTTCTAAAACTTGTCCAAGGCCAACAAATCCAAAATCTAATCCATTGTAACTTTCTGGAATAGTCAGAGCTGACCAGCCCATTGATACCATTTCGTCCCATAATTTTGGATCATATGGGGTGTATTTTGAGTCCCGTAAATCACGCAACTTACTTACTGGAGATTTGGTTGCTAGAAGTTCTTTCGCAGAATCCTTAAGCATTTTTTGTTCTTCTGTTAAGATTAAAGCCATAAAACTTTTATTTTGTGGGCAAGCCCAAAATTAATTTAGAAATTATATTCAACTGAATTTCTGAAGTCCCACCTTCTATAGAATTTCCTTTAGAGCGGCAAAATTTTCGAGCTAAATCACCTTCAGTCTTTTCATTTTCTCCCCAGAAAAGAGCTTCAGTGCCACTTATAGCCATCAATAATTCATATCGGGCAATATTTAATTCTGTTCCGTAAAATTTAAAAAAAGAAGAAAGTGCTCCTGAGTTATTACCTGTTTTTGCTTCGTCAGTGACTCTCTGAATTGTTAAGTCAAAAATTTCCTCATCCATTTCAAAATCAGAAATTTGATTTCTCAATACCCCATCTGAAATTGATCCATTATTATTTAAAGGAAGCTTTTCAAGTGCTACAGAATGTACCTCTTTTTTTATATCTGTTTCCCCAATACCACCAATCATTTGCCTCTCATGGGTCAAAAGATACTTTGCTATAGTCCAACCTTCATTTACTTCACCTATTAAGTTTTCTTTAGGAACCTTAACAGCATCAAAAAATGTTTCACAAAAAGGAGATTTTCCACTAATTAGTTTTATAGGTCTTGTACTGACCCCTTTGGAAGCCATATCAATTAATATAAAACTAATTCCATTATGTTTTGAAGCATTAAAATCAGTCCGAACTAAACAAAAAATCCAATCAGATTTATCAGCATAAGAAGTCCATACTTTTGATCCTGTAATTTCATAATATTCTCCCCTATCAATTGCCTTTGTTTGTAAACTTGCCAGGTCACTTCCTGCATTTGGCTCACTATATCCCTGACACCACCATATTTTACCTTCAGCAATTTGAGGGAGGTATTTTAATTTTTGCTCTTCTGAGGCAAAATTAAGTAATGCCGGTCCTAGCATAGAAATTCCAAAACTATAAAGTGGTTTTCTGCATCCTAATCGGATCATTTCTTGAGTCAAAATATTATTTTCTTCTGAGGACAAACCACCTCCACCATATTTAGTTTCCCAATAAGGGACAACCCACTTTTTTTCAAACATTTTTTCAAACCATAGTCTTTGATCTTCTGATTTAAATTTAGCATTACGACCTCCCCAATATAAATCAGAAGGGTCTTTGATTGGCTGCCTCATGCTTTCTGGACAATTCAATTCTAACCAAGCTCTTGTTTCTGTCCTAAAAATTACTCAAAGAGACGTCCGTTTTTATTTCCATTTCTTTCTTTAATATAAATTATCTATTTTATTTTTCTGAAGAGCCTGTAGTCCCATTTTACCGTACATTTCGACTGCTTCATTCAAGTTTTTAAAACGTATATCAGTTGTGTATCCATTTTTGTATCTATAATAAATTTGCTGTATAATAACAGCTATTTTAAAAAGACCATAAACATAATAAAAAGAAATATTTTTCATTTCAATATTACTTTTTTTTGAATACTTTTCCACGACCTGACTTCTAGTTAAGTTACCTTTTACAAGTGTAATGTTCATATTGTTTTCTTTTAGAAAATCTGGATCTGATTCTTGAATCCAATATCCTAAAGTAGTCCCTAGATCCATTAAGGGGTCTCCAAGAGTGGCCATCTCCCAATCCAACACTCCTTTTATCTCTAAACTTTGATCTTGTGAAAGAATCAAATTATCATATTTAAAATCGTTGTGAATAAAAGCTACTCTTTGCTTTGTTGGAATATTATTATTGAGCCAAGTGTAAACTTTTTCTAACGATTCAGACTCGTCAGTTTTGGCATTAATATATCTTTTTGTCCAACCCTCAATTTGTCTTTTAACATATCCATCGGGTCTGCCCAATTCTTCAAATCCTGCATCATTATAATTAAAAGAATGTATTTCTAGCAATGTATTTACAAAAGCTTCAGACAGGCTTTTCATTTGGTTTGGATCTGGTAAAAGTTTTTCAGGAGTATGACCTCGATAAATAATTCCACGCAGGCGCTCCATAACATAAAATGGAGCACCTAAAATTCGTTCATCATCACAGAATAAATAGGGTTTTGGGACTTTACTATAAATAGGGTGTAGTCCTGAAAGAATTCGGAATTCTCTATGCATGTCATGCCCTGACTTAATATTTACTCCCTTTGGAGGCCTTCTTAGAACTAGCTCTTTTTTCCCAAATTTTAAAAGATAAGTCAGATTAGAATAGCCTGAAGGAAATTGTAGAACTTCTATATTTGCATCAGGCAGCTGCATATTATTTCGTAAATAAGTTTCTAGAGAATCGGTATTTAGAGATTGTCCTTCTCTTATTTTTACTGCTTGATCTACTTTACTTCTCATTTACTTTTAATAAAATATTATTTATAAAATATCTTGATCAACTAATACTTATTACCTCAATAAAATAATTTTTAGCTCTTTATGTAATCACAGATTTTAACTATATAAATTACTCTTTAGGTTTGTATTTTTTTAAAATACTTTTAGCTAACCTACTTTTATGAACTTCATCTGCACCGTCATATATTCGAGCAGCTCTTTCGTGACGATAATAAGAGGCAAGAATTGTATCATCTGTAACTCCCTTTGCTCCATGCGCTTGAATGGCACAATCCACAACTTTTTGGAGGACCTGTGCGCAATAAAATTTAATAATAGAAATCTCAGATCGGCTTTTGTAAGCACCTTGGACATCAATTTTTTTTGCTGCGTCCTGAACCAAAAGTCGTGAAGCATTTATTTCTGCTCGACATTCTGAAATCCAGTTTTGAATAGTCTGTTTTTCACCCAAGGTTACCCCTTCAGATATTTCTCTGGATATAGCACGTTCACACATTAAATCAAAAGCTCTTTCACACATTCCAATCCAGCGCATACAGTGATGTATTCTTCCAGGACCCAGTCGTTTTTGCGCAATAGTAAAACCTTCTCCATCTCCACCCAAAACATTTGTTAATGGAACTTTTACGTTATTGAATTTGATTTCAGCGTGACTTTCCCAACCACCACCTGGATGTCCCATAATAGAAATATTTCTTACAAATTCTAAACCCTCTGAAGATGTAGGTACTATAACTTGACTTGCTTTTTGATGTGGTACGCTGGCTTTGGGGTCAGTGACTAGCATAACAATTGCAAAAGTAGCTCCATCAAAACCTGAAGTAAACCACTTATGACCGTTAATCAGATAGTTACCATTTTTTTTTGTGGCAATTGTTCCCATTTGTACTGGATTAGATCCTGCATAATCAGGTTCTGTCATTGCAAAACAACTTCTTATTTCTCCTCTTAAAAGGGGGTATAAAAAAGTTTCTTTTTGCTTATCCGTTCCAAACTCAATTAGAATTTCCATATTACCAGCATCAGGGGCTTGACAATTAAAGCAGTAGTGACCATATGGACTCCCCCCAAGAATTTCACTGACTTCTCCGTGCTCAGCATTTGTTAATCCTAAACCTCCATATTCTTTTGGAATCTGTGGGAGCCAAAGGCCCTTAGATTTTACTTTTTCTCTTAGTTCATTTAGCTTAGTTAGTTTCTCTTCCCATTTAACATTTAGTATCCAGGGCTCAAGAGGTAATAATTCTTCTTTTACAAAAGCTTCTGTATTTTTTTTTATTTCTTCAAAATTCATGTTCTTATGTTATTTCCCTAAAAAATCAGGTTTCCTTTTTTCAATAAATGCTGAAACTCCTTCCTTCAAATCATGACTTTTAAATGCATCGATTTGTTTTTTTGCTTCAAAAGCAATTGCTTCGTTAAGACTATGGTTCATAGCATAAAACATATCTTCTTTTGCTATACCAATGGCTAAAGTAGGACGAATTGCAAAATCAGCTGCCCATTCTTGAGCATTGCTTAAAATATCATCTTGATTTACAATGCGGTTAGTAAGTCCTAATTCCAAACATTTTTGTCCTGTTACCTTTTTCCCACTTGTTGCAATTTCTAGAGCACGGCTGTAACCAACTTGTCTTGCAAGAAGCCAGCTTGCACCACCATCAGGACCTAATCCAATATTTACAAAAGCAAATAATATTGCGCTTTGATCACTCATTACACGAAAATCACAAGCTAAAGCAAAAGCAGCACCTACTCCGGCAGCTGTTCCATTTATTGCACCAATAATCGGTTTTTTTAATGAAAAGAATTGATTTATAAGTGGTTGATATTGATCTATTATGTATTGACTCCTTTGTTCTGGAGTAACTTCATTCCCAAAAACAGACATATCTGCACCTGAACAAAACCCCCGCCCTGCACCTGTTATAACAACTGATCGAATAGATTCCTCGGTTTCACATTTTATAAGTGAGCTTGATATTCCATCAACTAATTCTTGGTTTACAGCATTGTATCGATCGGGTCGGTTTAGTGTAATAGTAGCGACACCATTTTTTACATTAAATAATACAGGGTTTTCCATGATTTGTTAATTATAAGCGAGAGCTAAAAACTCAGCTACACAAGCTGGCTTTTGATGACCCTCAAGTTCGATAATTACATTTAATTTGTACTTAGCTCCATTTGGAATAACTTTAAAATCAGCCAGAGAGACGCGCCCTCTATATTTTGATCCTGCTTTGGTAGCATTTGGAAAACGAACCTTATCTAAACCATAATTTATAGCCATTGAAGACTGTTTGATTTCATAAGTATCGTACATTATTTTAGAACACATTGATAACATCAAAAATCCATGTGCTATAGTATGCTTGTAAGGAGACTCTTTAACACAACGTTTTTCATCAATATGAATCCACTGCTCGTCTTGCGTAGTTTTAGCAAAACTATTTATTCGTTTTTGATCCATTATACTCCAAGGAGTAAGGCCCAATTCTTTACCCAATGCACTTTCCA
Organism: Flavobacteriaceae bacterium; assembly: GCA_045561915.1. GTDB lineage: Bacteria > Bacteroidota > Bacteroidia > Flavobacteriales > Flavobacteriaceae > MS024-2A. The sequence goes on along the minus strand of JBJKWV010000015.1, from coordinate 16,738 downwards.
TATCAGATATATTTTTAAATATACTTTTATGAGGTTTTTGTGTTCCCATATTTCTCATTTTACATTGTCATATATCCTCCATCAGCATTATAAATACCACCTGTTGAATAACTCCCTGCTTGGGATGCTAGATAAACTGCTAAACCGGTCATTTCAATTGGTTGGGCCATTCTACCAGAGGGCAATTGTTTTTCAATTTTATTTAATATAGCCTCGTTACTCCAAAGGGCTTCACTAAATTTAGTTTGAATCAAACCAGGACAAATTGCGTTAGAACGAATGCCATGTTTTCCCCATTCTTTTGCCTGTACTTGGGTAAGCATAATCAAAGCTGCCTTAGTTACACTATATATACCTAAACCTAGACTAGGTTTTAAACCTTCTATAGAAGAAATATTTATAATAGCTCCTTCTTTTCTTTTAGCTAAATGAGGAAAACATAGATTACTAAGAGAGAAAGCCGATTTTAAATTTACATTCATCATTTTTTCATAGACAGATTCGGATGTTTTCTCTAGAGTTTCATAGACTGGATTAATAGCTGCATTGTTTACCAATATATCTATACGCCCAAAAATTTTAAGAGTCTTTTTAACTAAATTTTCAAGTTGATTTTCATCCCCTACATGACAAGCTTGAGCCGTTACAGAGTAACCTTTTTGTTTCAATTCTTTAGCGGCACCATTGATTGCATCTTGTGAACGACTACTTAAAACTACGTGGGCTCCATATTCAGCAAATGCAGACGCTATAGCAAGGCCAATACCTTTACTAGATCCAGTTATTATGGCTACTTTACCAGTTAAATCAAATAAATTTTTAGTTTCTTTTGTCATTTTAAAAGGGCATTGCACCTCCATTAGCATGTAAAGTATGTCCGCTAACAAAGCCTGCTTCTTTTGATGCTAAAAAGAGATAAGCGTGAGCCATATCTTCTGGAGTTCCAATTCGTCCAACCGGAATTTGAGCAATTCCAGCTTTAATAATTTCCTCTGGCATAGAATCTGTCATTTCAGATTTAATAAATCCTGGGGCTACTGCATTAACTGTTATATTATACTTCCCAACCTCTCTACAAAGTGAATGTGTAAAGCCAACAATTGCCGCTTTACTTGCCGAATAATTGGTTTGACCGAATGCCCCCTGAAATGCATTAATTGATGAGGCTGAGATGATTCGCCCATAGTTAGACGCCTTCATGTAGGGCAAGACAGCTTTTGTTGTTATAAATAAAGAATCCACATTAACTGATTGCACCATGTCCCACTCATCTCGAGTCATTTTTAAAATAGAGCGATCTCTAATTATTCCTGCATTATTTATTAAAACATCAATTTTGTCATAATTTTCAATAATATTTTTAACAGCAGAATTCACTGAACCTTGATTTGATACATCAACCTTTTGAAAAATTATACTCCCTCCATTTTCTAAAATATTATCTGCTGTTTTTTGACCATCTTCCAAAACATCCCAAAGAAAAACTATAGCACCTTCGTCACAAAACAATTTACATATTCCTTCGCCAATTCCTCGAGCACCTCCTGTTATAATTACAATTTGCCCCTCTAGTTTTTTCATAATTAAATAAGTGTAAAAAAATTATCTGCCATCTGAAATGCTTGACATTAAAATAATTGAAAAAAAAAGGCAGCATTTGTGCTGCCTTTTTTATTTAAGTATATCAATTATAAATCAAGAGTTGCTCTTACATTTAACCTTCTCCCAATTACCGGCATACTAGGGAATGCACGATATTGTTGATTAAAGAGGTTTGTAGCTGAAAGATCTAGTTTAACTCCATTAGATATTCTATAACCAATGCTTGCATCTACAAGATTTTTCTCCTGAACTACACCAGAATAAAATCCTTGATTAGAATTAAATTCGTCATCATGTTGGAATGCTAATGAAAATTGAAATCCATCTTTTACCATATAATCCATTCCTAATCTGAATTTAAACCTAGGCGCATTCAAGAAGTCTTGAAAAGGAAGATCATCATCGTTTTCCTCTCCTGGATTCCATTCATTCTGACTTAACCAAGAGGAATTACCCCAAAAAGTAAGCTTATCTGTTGCAAAATATTCCAATGCAAGATCAGCTCCAACATGAGAACGAGTCACATCGTCAAAAATTCTATACCCTGCTGAGATATGTGTTATTCCGTCACCCTGAGGAACTCTCTGAGATTCAATTACACCAACGGCAGCTGTGTTAATTAAGCCTGTGTATGCAACTCCTGCTTGTGTGAATGCTCCACCAACTAGTGCAGCGACTTCTTGGTTAGCGGCGGCAATTGCTGGGCCAATAAGTGGCGCTGCTGTAGCTGCAACAGCCTGAGCTATTGAAGGTGCTACACCTGGGATTCCATCGGCAGGTATACCTGCAGCAGCATATTGAGCTTCTACTCCAGCTTGAACTTGTTGATTTACTCCAGCTGTCACAGCTTGGGTAATAGCAGCACTAATTATAGGGTCTGATGCAAAGTCCCCTGCAACTTGAGCTCCAAGAGCTGCAGGAATTCCTTCAGCTCCATTTAATCTAAAGGTTGGACCTATAGCAGTAAACTGTGTTGAACCAGTTCTAGCAAAAGTGTATACGTCTAAGCCAACCGAAAATCTATCTCCTAAAAGTCCTTTATAACCGACTTCCCAAGAGGTAGTTGTTCCATAAAGTGCTGACGGGGTACCGATGGCAGTTGGCATTGCACTTCCGTTAAAAGCATTATAACCTTCTATAGTACCAGAGGCTCCGCCTGGAACATATGTGCTAAAGAAATTTTGAATTAATGGTAATAGAGGCGCATATGAAGGGCTAGCAGCAACACCAGCATATAATGGAGGTAACGTTAATCCGGCTACAGCTCCATAAGGAACTGCGAGTGGCCAATTTGTTGTTCCTGCCGGCAAAGTGGCTCCTCCTCCTCCAACAATTTCTATTGGTGCATTTGCATCAAAGTTTTGCGCAGTAGTTTGGCCAGATAGCCAAACATCTAAAATTCCAGGGGCTTGTATTTGTACAGGGAAATCTACATATGTTTCTAGAGTACTAGGCGCAAATACTGCCTGGTTATATGTTATCCTAAAGCTGTTTTTAGCGTTTGGTTTGAAGACAAATGCTATTCTAGGGGCAATTTTTCCTTTATCTATGAAATTTAATTTATCATAACGTAAAGCATAGGTCAAATCAACTTTATCGCTGAAACGTGATGTTCCTTGACCGTAGACTCCAAATATATTATACTCGTTATTCCCGTCATTTTCTCCAAATAGAGTATTTTCTGAATCTGATCCAATTATTCGATAGTCAGTTCCAAAAGTAAAATTTGAATCTAGGAAATTTACTGCATCAAAACTATATTGAAGTTGTGTATCAAGAGAAGATCTCTTAGTAATTATTCTTTGTGCTGTTAGATACAAATAAAATGGTGCGTTTTCACTACCTCCATCATTAGCGTTATAAGATACTTGTCCGAAAAAACCACCAGATCTAATTCTTGCTTGCCCCCAATAGTCGTTACCCGCTGCATAACCAGGTCCTTGAGCTTGATTTATTAGTCCGTTCCCTGAGTTTATACCTCCGGAGAGTACAAAGTCTGTATTATCGTTAGGTCTAAATTCTAAGTGAGCATTCGCCAAGAAAGTCTCATATTCATTCAAATATGAATTCCCATCTCCATCGGGATCAATTTCAGAACGAGTAAGGACAGGTGTTGATGGCACGACAGATGGATCAATTCTATTACCTCTAAGAACTGGCTGGAAGATTCCATTTGCTGTAGCACCATTAATCTGAGCTAAAAAAGCAGCGTCTTCAACTGGATCTAAGCTGAATTCATCTCCCTTTTTATATTGTGCATTGACCTTAAATCCAAATGTCTTTTTCTCATTTGCATAAGCATGTCTTAAAGCTGCTGAAACGGTACTCAAGTTTCCTCCAATAAGTTCAATTGAGGTTCCTGGCTTGTCGATTGCCTTTTTAGAGAAAAAATGAACTACTCCAGATTCTACTCCAGGGCCGTAAAGTGCTGATGCAGCCCCTCTGACAATCTCAACCCTGTCGATGTCAAGATTTGACAATCCTGATTGGAATGCAAACAATGATCCCGATGCAGGAGATTGTAAAAAGCGATAATCCAAAAGCGGGAAAACACTAGTGCCAAAAACTCCAGATCCCGCTCTCATTTCAAAATTTATTGAATTAGCAGATTGCTGTTGAAATTGAATTCCAGGAATATTCACTAGGTTCCTTAATGGATCATTAACGTTAGCTGTATTTTCTAAATCTTGCGAAGTAATTAAAGAAACTGATGCTGGTGCATCTAGAATCTTTTCTGATCTTCTTGAGGCTGAAATAACCACTTCATTTAAGTTTTGTCCGAATGATAATTCAACAGTAATCGATTGGTCTGCGGAGGTCACCTCGACTGTTTGTGATCCAAATCCGATATAACTTACTTGAATTGTTAAGGGTAATTCTGCAGATGTGTTTAAAGTAAAATTTCCATTAAAGTCTGCAACAGCTCCAGTATTTGAGCCTACAACAATAATATTAGCTCCAGGGATAGCTTCTTGATTTTCAGCGTCAACAACTGTTCCTGAAATAGACGTTTGTGCAAGGACTACATTCGCTAATAATATCATCAGCATATATAGACCATTACGTAATATATTCTTTGTTTTCATATTTTTATTTTCGTTTGTTTTGATCCCAAAATGTGATTTAATTTATAGGTATGATAGGGGGGATTGTTTGTTTAAAGTTAATTTATTTTTATCTAAGTTAATATAATTTTTTTCTTATGAATAAATTTAATCTAAAAGAGTTGATATTGAAAATCATTAAAATCTTACTATTACTGAGCCCAACCACATAAAAAGTTAAGCATTTTATAAAAAAAATTACTACGTTTACTAACACTAAATCTAAGTAATCTATATATATTGATTTTTTGAAAAATATTTTTTATTTCACAATCAAATATCTACTAAGATATTATAACCAAATTTTTTTTAGGAATATTAAAATATATGGATATGAAAATATTCCACCTGAAGGCGGGGTTTTGTTTTCTCCTAATCATCAAGGTGCTTTTCTAGATCCGTTACTAGTTGGATCAATGACTCCCAAGAAAATAACATCATTAACAAGAAGTGATGTTTTTGGAGGACCATTACAGTGGTTTTTAGATGCTTTTCAAATGTTGCCTATATATCGTATTCGCAACGGTTATAGTAATCTTAAAAAAAATGATGAAATTTTTGATAAATGTTATAACATACTTGGAGGAGGAAAGTTTTTGCTTATGTTTTCTGAGGGAGGACATCACAATGAATATTTTTTACAGCGATTATCAAAGGGAAGTAGTCGTTTGGCCTATAATGCACAACTTAAAAATCCTGAAAAAAAGATATACCTACAGCCAATGGGTTTAAATTATGGACATCATCGTCAAGTCCGCTGTGATCTTCATATTGTTTATGGAAAACCCATCGATATAGCTGACGAGATTGACTCAAAACTAAGTGAAGCAGAAAATATTAATAAAATAAGAGAAGAACTCCAAAATCGAATGCGAGAATGTCTTTGGCTACCTGATAAAACAGAGAACTATAAAATTCAAAAGGAAAAAATTAATCGATTAACAACTCAACTCGAATTTCAAAAATTGAGACTGATGCTCAAGTCTAATTTTCAAAAACTCCCAAAAAGAAGAAAACTATCCACTGGAAGAAGTTTTTTCATATCAATATTAACCATTCCAAACTTTATTCCCATTTGGATAACAAGAAAGATTATTGGAAAATTTAAAGATGTTGTTTTTATTAGTTCCATGAAATACGCAATGGGTGTGTTTTTCTTTCCTTTTTGGTGGTTATTAAGCTCGATTCCTGTCGCTTATCTGCTTGGAAACCCGACTATGACTATATACTTACTAATTTGTATCTCAAGTATTTTTACAAGACAAAGGCTTTTACTATCATAATAATATTTATAATAGATTTTAATTATATCTATTGATAAAAACAAATTAATTTTAAAAAATTAAAATTTCATTTATATTATATATAGTTTTAAATGATAATAATTTTATTTTTGATTGTTTTTTATTATTATTCATGTTATATTAAAGATTACTAACTTTGTATAATGAAGGATGTTATTATAATTGGTGCTGGTCCAATAGGGCTTGCCTGCGGAATTGAAGCTGAGAAAAAAGGACTCGATTATTTAATTTTTGATAAAGGGTGTTTAGTAAACTCTCTTTACAATTACCCATTAAACATGACATTCTTTTCAACATCTGATAAGCTTGAGATTGGCGAAGTACCATTTATATCACACAATTCTAAACCAACAAGAGCAGAAGCTCTAGAATACTATAGAAGGGTTGCTTCTCAATGGGAGTTAAACTTAAAATTATATGAATCCATAAATAATATTGATAAATTAGAAAATAATTTTAGTATTACAACTTCTAAAGGAAAATTTAGTTCAAAATCCGTTGTGGTTGCAACTGGATTCTATGACAAACCATTTATGTTAAATGTCGCAGGTGAAAACTTGCCAAAAGTTAAGCATTATTACACTGAACCTCATCCATATTTCGGAATGGATATTGTTGTAGTAGGAGCCGCTAATTCTGCAGTAGATGTTGCCTTAGAAACATATCGAAAGGGTGCAAAAAGCGTAACAATGATTATTCGTGAAAAGGAAATAGGCTCTAATGTTAAATATTGGGCTCGACCAGATATTATTAACCGAATTAAAGAGGGTAATATAAAGGCTTATTTTGAAGCTTCAATAACTGAAATTAAAGAAGATGTTGTCTTATTTGAGGATAAAATGGGTAAGCACGAAATTTCTAATGATTATGTATTAGCTATGACAGGGTATGAGCCTAACTTTGAAATGTTAGAAAAATTAGGTGTTAAATTTCATGATGATCCATTTAAAACTCCAATATTTAATGATCGAACTATGGAATCAAACTCAGAAGGTGTCTACCTAGCAGGAGTTGTATGCGGAGGATACAAAACAAATAAATGGTTTATAGAAAATTCAAGGGAGCATGCTTTAACAGTTATGGGAGCGATTGAAATAAAAAAAAATTAAGAGTGAATTGATTCTTGAGTTATAATAAGATCATTTTATTTATATTGAAACAATGTTATTTTCACTTTTTTCCATTTTCATTACGATACTTTGGATAGTAATTGGAACTTCAAAAGTAAAACTTCATCCTTTTTTAGTTTTATTAAGTGCATCTTTTTTATTAGCGATACTTCTTGGCATCAAACCTATTGAAATGATAATACTTATCCAAAAAGGATTTGGAAACATTATCCAAAACATAGGGTTACTCATTCTTTTTGGAACAATTATTGGAATTGCTTTAGAAGAATCAAATGGTACTTTATCTATAGCACAAGGAATCTTAAAACGGCTAACTCGTTTACCACTACCATATGCGGTAAGCTGTATAGGGTATCTGGTTTCTATTCCTGTTTTTTGTGATGCTGCTTTTGTTATACTTTCACATTTAAATAAAACTTTATCGAAAAAAACAAAGACCCCATTGGTTGGACTAACAGTTGCCCTATCAACTGGTTTATTTGCTCCGCACGTTTTAGTTCCTCCAACACCCGGTCCTTTAGCCGCGGCATCAAATCTTCAGCTTGAGAACATTTTACTATTGATTACTGTGGGAGGCATAATTGCATTTATACTTATTATTGTTGGAGGCGCTTATGGGAACTATCTTATCAAAAAAAATAAATATACTTTTGAAGAAGGAGAAGAAGACCAAAGTAAAAATGAGAAAATTAGTGATGCTCCTGGATTTACTTTAGCAATTTTACCAATTTTAATTCCTATAATTTTAATGGGGGCTGGAACCCTAATTAAATTTTTACCAACTGATTTTATAATAATAGACTTGTTAAATCTTATAACTCAGCCAACTTTTGCTTTGGGAATTGGAATGCTTTTTGCGTTTCGCCTTTTTATAAATAAGAATAAAACTAATATAAATAAATCGATAAAAAAGGGGGTTATTCAGGCAGCTCCTATCTTAATTATCACAGGAATGGGAGGATCATTAGGAAGTATTATTCAAACAATTCCATTATACGATTTTGCAAAAGATATTTCATCTTATCAGTCGCTCGGCATATTAATCCCTTTTGGAATCGCAGCATTGCTAAAAACAGCTCAAGGTTCTTCAACTGTAGCTATTATAACTACCTCATCTATTGTTTTCCCATTATTACCATTGCTAAATCTAGACAGTGAAATTGGGAAGGTTTGGGTGATCATGTCCCTTGGCGTAGGATCAATGACTGTGTCGCATGCAAATGATTCCTACTTCTGGATTGTTTCACAAATGAGTGGAATGGATGTAAAAACAGCCTATAAAACCCATACAATGGGGACATTACTCCAAGGAGTTATCGGGTTTATAATCGTATTTACTGGATATTCATTATGGAGGGTTCTTTAAACCTTTAGTAGGAAGAATATATAAGTTCTAACTTTACTTTTTTATCATTTAAATTAGAGGCTGGATGAGATCCTACAAGTACGGCTCCCAAAGGATTTAAAGTAGCAGCAATTGGATAGTTAAATGCTTCTTCATCAAGACTTTTTCTAGCCTCAATAGCAAATGGATTTTGTATATCACCTGTAACCACTAATCCTAGGTCATGATTTACAGAGTCGTTTCTTATAATATTTGAAATATGGCTTGTTAAATTAAACTTGTATCGGTAAGGGTTGCTGTTTTCATCAAGTTCTAAAATTCCCCCAAAATTTTGTTTATTGGAATTAGCTCCAAAATTAGATACGGATGCATCTATAATGTAATCAGATAATGGTGCCCCAGAATTATAATTAAATAAATAAAGTCGCTTAGCAATAAGTGATTCTAGTTTATTCATTTCTGGATCAATATAAAATATTAGGTTTGCCTCATTAATCAAAAAACTTTCTGTTCTTAAGTCTTCCAAAAGTGAATTGGAATCGGGATTTATATCAGAAAACAATCTAATTTTTCCATGAAGATGGCTACTCTGCACAAACAGCTTGTCAGTAGGCTTATTATTCTCTGATAATAGAATGCGCTGTTCAACAGCTGATTCAAAAGCTGAGTTTTTTAATGTGTTTATTTGGGTTCCCCCTAGACTTATTGAAAGTTCTTTTTCAACCTTATTTATCTCGTCATCTGATAAGTCGTCTACAGTTCCGTTTGTGTCGTAATCATCAAATTCATACAAAACTTTTATCTCTGCATTCTGAATATCGAGAAGCATATACAAGTCATCTGAAAAATTATCAGCCCTTATTATTAACCCTCGCATAACTTGATTGAAAGCATCGCTTCCTGATAAGTCATCAGTCCCTTCTATATTGATAAGTCTTTTTTGAAAAAAAGTTGGATCTAGTGGTATGTTTAGACGAGGAGATAATCTTGTTTCAACACGAGTTGTTTCGTCAACATCTGTTGTTTCAGGGTCGTCTTCAGCAAAATTAACACGGATTTCTTCAAAATTTAATGAAATATTTTGATTAAATAGGGTCGATCCAACATATCCTTCATCAAAATAATCTCGATTTGAATAGTAGATTTGAGCTGATTCAAAGTTTGTTTTAGGATCAAGATTGCCAAGGTAATATGTCAATTCATAGACTTGTAAATCAAAATTAGCGTCTCTATTTCCATAAATAGAATCGACTTCATAGACACGATTTCCAGCCTGATATGTGCCATTATCCTCATCATCATGATCTAAAATTCCATCTCCATCACTATCAGAACTTAAAGGATTTAAACTTAACCTAAACTCTTCGATATCTGTTAGTTCATCATCGTCTGAATTACTATCAGGGTCATCAGGATCAGCATCAAGAGAGTCAATTACTCCATCATTATCTGAATCATTTGTGTTAGAAAAAAAAGGTATTTCTAGATAAACACTTTTAACTGTTTCGTTTTCTTGTATGAGGTTGACATCTGTTTGATCTTCTTGATCCTCAAATTGCTGCCTATATTGACCAAAAATAGGATCAGAACCTAAATTGAGTTGAGTAATGAAACTTGCCTCCGCTCTTCCAAAAACAGGATGATTTATTGAACCTAATTGAGCTAATGGCTGCCTATTGGATTCAACTTTCTTAATACTCTCTTGAAAAGTAAAAGCTGGAACTGATCTTGAATTTGTTTCCAAAGTAAGGTCTGATAAAAGGATCTCCCCAACAGGATAAAAATCTTGATTACAAGAAACAAATAGCAACAGTATAAGGGTTCTTACAAAAAAATGAATAGAAGGCAGTTTCAAGAGTTTTGCTATTAAAGTTTATTGTTATAAAATTCAATATATGTTTCCTCATCCTTGGATTGTGAAAAATCTAAATGCGGTTTATCGCACTCTTTTATTTCATTAACAATTGAGTCAGGCAGATTCTCTGATGCCATAATAAGCCCATCTGAATTTTTAATTGCCAGTCTAGAAAGCCCCTCAAAATTTGGTTTTTTTAAATCTTCAATCAGTTCGTTATTGATTTTATCAAAAGCTACCTTTTCATAAAACTTTTTTGACATATTACCTTCGAAGTCTGGTTCATAAAATGAACTAATAATCTTACTTTCTAAAAACAACGGTTCGTCTGCAAAATAAGTCTTCAGGTAAAGTGGAAATAAAGCTGTAAACCATCCATGGAGATGAATTACATCGGGAGACCAATTTAATTTTTTAACAGTTTCTATAACCCCTTTAGTAAAAAATATCATTCGCTCGTCATTGTCTTTAAAAACACCCCCTTTTTCATCATGGAGTATTGCTCTTCGCTTAAAATACTCCTCATTGTCAATGAAATAGACTTGCATTCGTTCTTTAGGAATTGACGCAACTTTAATAATCAATGGCATATCCATGTCATTTATTACTAAATTCATTCCAGAAAGGCGAATTACCTCATGTAATTGGTGTCTCCTTTCATTTATTAAACCATATCGAGGCATAAATATTCGTGTTTGACCACCATACTCATTTATTACCTTTGGAATTTGAAATGAATTTATTGCTTGTTCTGTTTGAGGCAGGTAGGGGACTACCTCTGAGGAAATAATTAATATTTTTTTGTCTTTCATAAACTAATTTTCCATGGAAAAAAGTCTTGCAAAAATACAAAATTAATAGACATATAATTAAAAACTAACTACTTTAGCAGCGTTAATAGTATCCTAAATGTTGACGTTTAAAGCCTCTAAAGAAATTAGGGCATACTTAAAATCAAGATCTAAAAGTATTGGACTTGTCCCAACAATGGGTGCATTACACTCTGGACACTTGTCTTTAGTTAAAAAAGCATGTAAAGAAAATGATTATGTAGTTATAAGTATTTATGTTAATCCAACACAATTTAATCATAAAATAGATTTAGAAAGCTATCCTTCAAACCCAGAAGATGATATGATTTTATTGGATTCTTTTTCTGATCAAATTATTTTTTACACTCCTGATCATAAAGACTTATATCCAGGAAAAATTAAAAGCAAATCATACAATTTTGGGTCAATTACAACTCATATGGAGGGACAATTCAGACCAGGTCATTTTAATGGAGTGGCTACTGTGGTAGAAGCCCTTTTTAAAAATATTAATCCTAAAACTGCATATTTTGGTGAGAAAGATTTCCAGCAGTTACAAATGATTAAAAATCTAAACGCTCAAAAAAAAATGAATATTACTATTGTTGGCTGTCCAATAGTCCGAGAGAAAGATGGACTTGCAATGAGTTCAAGAAACTCGCTTCTCAGTCCTGAGCAAAGAAAAGCTGCTCCTTTAATTTATGCTACTCTTAAAACTTTGAATGAAAAATATCTCAAATGTGAAGTGTCTCAAATGAGTGTTTTTTTTAAAAAACAAGTCGAACAACATTGCCTAAAGGTAGAATACTTTTTTGTTGCTTCAATCAATGATTTGATTCCAGTTTCAAAATTAGAGTTTAATAAAAAGTATCGTTTTTTTGTAGCTGTTTTTGCAGGAAAAACCAGGCTTATTGATACAATCGAATTGAATAGAAAAAAATAACTTTGAACAATGCTAATTGAAGTCCTTAAATCAAAAATTCACCGAATTACTGTAACCGATGCTGACCTTAATTACATTGGAAGTATTACACTGGATAAAAAATTAATTAATGCTTCAAATCTCGTTGTAGGTGAAAAAGTCCAAATTTTAAATATAAATAATGGAGAAAGGTTAGAAACCTATGTTATAGAGGGATCAGAGGGCAGTGGAGAAGTTTCTATTAATGGTCCTGCTGCACGAAAAGTTCAAAAAGGAGATGTAATAATAGTAATTAGCTATGGTCAGATAGAAGAAAAAAGTGCAAAATCATTTAACCCCACAATCATTTTTCCAAACGAATTGACTAACCAACTCGAATAAGACCTTGAAAAAATTAAAACCTTCCCTTAAAGTAATAATTCCTTTAACAATTGGATTTTTCTTTATTTATTTAATGGCACGTACAACTTCATTAGAAGATAAAAAGCAAATCTTCCAATACATTAAAAATGCTGATTTTCGTTTCATTATTCTTTCCGTTTTATTTGGAGTAATGAGTCACCTTTCAAGGGCTTACAGGTGGAAGTTTTTATTAGCCCCTTTGGGATACAAACCTCGTTTTATTAATTCAACTTTAGCTGTTCTCATTGCTTATATTGCAAATCTAGGTATCCCCAGGTCTGGTGAGATACTAAGAGCTACAACATTAAGCACTTATGAGAATATTCCTTTTGAAAAAACATTTGGAACTATAATTACAGAACGTTTAGTTGACTTAATTTTTCTTTTAGGATTCATCCTATTAGCACTAAGCCTCCAATTTGATCTAATTTGGCAGGTTATTGAAGAGAAACAAATTTCACTTTCGTTTTTGATATTTGCATTTTTGACAGTTTTTCTACTTTTTATTATTCTTAGATACCTTTTTAAATACAACCAGTCAGAGCTAATTAATAAAATAAGAATATTTTTTAAAGGGCTTGCCGAAGGGGTTTTAAGTTTTAAATCTATGAATAATAAAGGTGCTTTCATACTACATACAATTTTCATATGGGTTATGTATGTTGCCATGTTTTATGTGATTAAATGGACAGTGCCTGAAACAGAAAGCCTAGGGATAGTTGCTTTACTACCGGCATTTGTTATTGGAGGACTAACGATTTCGGCAACCAATGGAGGTGTCGGAATTTATCCATTTTCGGTAGCTTTAATGCTCTCAGCATTTGGTATTTCTAACGAATCTGGCCTGGCCTTCGGATGGATAGTATGGACATCACAAACCTTAATGATTATAGTCTTCGGAAGTCTTTCTTTTTTTGTACTACCTTTAGTTAATCGCAAAATAAATTTCTAGGCAAATTCATGGCTAAAATAAAAAAAGCATTTTTTTGTCAAAACTGTGGAACTCAGCATTCTCAGTGGCAAGGTAAGTGTAATGGTTGTAAGGAATGGAATACTCTATCAGAAGAAATTCTCTCAAGAAAAGTAGAAAACGAATGGGCTATAGATGAAAAAACAAAGGTTTCAAAACCTATTCGAATGGATGCTATTAACGTAGATGCAATTCCAAAAATAAAAACTGGTGATGACGAATTAGATCGTGTTTTGGGGGGTGGACTAGTGCCTGGAGTTGTTGTGCTTTTAGGAGGGGAACCAGGCATTGGAAAGTCAACTCTGCTATTACAAGTTGCACTTCAGCAAAAAATGAAAGTTCTTTATGTTTCCGGGGAGGAAAGTCAACAACAAATCAAACTTCGTGCAACAAGAATGGGTTTAGTAGAAGACAATTGCTTTGTTTTAAGTGAAACCGAAACTCAAAGTATTTTTCACCAACTACAAAAGATAGAACCTCAGCTACTTATAATTGATTCAATTCAGACTTTACACAGTAACCACATTGAAAGTGGAGCAGGTTCTGTTTCTCAAATTCGAACCTCTGCAGCAGAATTAATTCAGTATGCAAAAACTACAAACATACCAGTAATTTTAGTCGGTCATATCACTAAGGATGGAGCAATTGCAGGACCAAAAATTCTTGAGCATATGGTTGATACTGTGTTACATTTTGAAGGAGATCGAAATCACATTTATCGTATTTTAAGAGCACAAAAAAATCGCTTTGGTGCTACTTCAGAAATTGGCATATATGAAATGATTTCTCAGGGCCTTAGGCAAGTAAAAAATCCGAGCGAAATACTAATTTCTGAAAAAGAAAGCTCTCTAAGTGGTCACGCTATCGCCGCAACAATAGAAGGTATTCGTCCACTAATGATTGAAGTCCAAGCATTGGTCAGCACTGCGGTCTATGGAACTCCTCAAAGAAGCAGTAACGGATTTAATTCCAAAAGATTAAATATGCTATTGGCTGTTTTAGAAAAAAGGGCTGGTTTTGCTCTTGGTAGTAAAGATGTTTTTATCAATATAACTGGAGGTATTAGTATTGAGGATCCCGCACTTGACCTAGCTATTATAGCTGCCATACTATCAAGCTATCATGACAGTCCTATATCTCAAAAAACTTGCTTTGCTGCAGAAATTGGTCTATCAGGTGAAATTAGACCGATTTCTAAAATAGATCAACGAATACAAGAAGCTGAGAAGTTAGGATTCAAAAGCATTGTCATATCAAAATATTCTAAATTGAGTATTGACAAAAAATCTATTGGAGTAGACAAATTATCTAAAGTAGAAAGTCTTATTAATTTTCTTTTCTAACATTAATTTTCGGAAAAAAGTGACTATTTTAGAGAGGGTAAAATTTCTTTTTTTATGAAAAAAATAATCTCTAAGTTCATAGCGGAAGTTAATGCTAAAAATCAGAACGAACCGGAGTTTATGCAAGCCGTAACAGAAGTTGCTGAAACTGTAATACCTTATATTGTAAAACACGACATTTATTATGGTCAAAATATACTACTTCGAATGGCAGAACCCGAACGCGTATTATCCTTCCGTGTTGCTTGGATAGATGATAATGAAGAAATACAAGTAAATCGGGGCTACAGGGTTCAAATGAATTCAGCTATCGGTCCATATAAGGGAGGATTAAGGTTTCATCCAAGCGTAAACCTTAGTGTACTAAAGTTTTTAGCTTTTGAACAAACCTTTAAAAATAGTCTTACGACACTCCCAATGGGAGGTGGAAAAGGAGGTTCGGATTTTAATCCAAAAGGTAGGTCAGATACAGAGGTCATGCGATTTTGCCAAAGCTTTATGACAGAGCTATACAGCCATATTGGCCCTAACCGTGATGTTCCTGCAGGAGATATTGGTGTTGGTAGTCGTGAAATAGGATATCTCTTTGGACAATACAAGCGCCTCAAAAATGAGTTTACAGGAGTATTAACTGGAAAAGGAGCTTCATTTGGTGGATCTTTAATTCGCCCCGAAGCTACTGGATATGGGGTTGTATATTTTACGGAGCAAATGTTAAAATATAAAAATGATGGCTTGAAAGGGAAAAAAATTACAATTTCAGGATCTGGAAATGTTGCACAATTTGCAACTGAAAAATGTATTCAACTTGGGGCAAAAGTAATTTCTCTTTCAGATTCATCAGGATATATTTGGGATTCAGAGGGAATAGATGAAGAAAAATTAGCTTTTATAATGGATCTAAAGAATGTTAAAAGAGGGCGAATTGTGTCCTATACACAAAAATATCCTAAAGCTTCTTTTCATGCTGGTGAAACTCCTTGGAAGCTTGCCTGTGATATTGCCCTTCCTTGTGCAACTCAGAATGAATTAGATGGAAGGGATGCTAAAATATTAATAGCTAATGGTTGTTTTTGTATAGGAGAAGGTGCAAATATGCCTTGCACGCCTGAAGCCATCGAATTATTTAAAAAAAATAAATTGCTATTTGCTCCAGGAAAAGCTTCAAACGCTGGAGGAGTTGCCGTTTCAGGACTTGAAATGGCCCAAAATTCCCTTCGTTATAGTTGGACCAGAGAAGAAGTAAATAAAAGGCTTCAGTCCATTATGGTAGATATCCATGAATCATGTTTACAATATGGTAAGGATGAGAATGGTCATGTTGACTATGTCAAAGGTGCCAACATAGCTGGCTTTGTAAAAGTCGCCGATGCTATGCTAGCTCAGGGTGTGGTTTGAGTTGTGGCTATTGATAAAAATGATACAGTACATGCTATTAGTATAGGTTTTGTTAAGTATGGAGACAGTAGTTTGATTTCAACTTGTTATACTTTGGAATATGGTACTCAATCCTATATGCTTAAGGGAATATTATCAAAAGGAAAGAAAAAGGTTTCTAAATCCTTTTTTGAACCACTTAATCTATTAGAATTACAAGCTTCCAAAAATCCTGAAAATAGATTAGGATATGTGAAAGAGGTTAAACTTCACTCGCCATATTCTTCAATTCCATATGATATTAGTAAGAAAGCGTTAGTATTTTTCTTATCAGAAGTCTTACTTCAAATATTTCGTGAAGAACAGGGGCCTAATCCAAAGCTTTATCTTTTTATCAAAAAAAAATTAATTTGGTTAGATACACAGAGTCATCTGGGTATTTTTCACATAAAAATGATGCTTGAACTTACTAAGTTTATTGGGTTTTATCCAAATATATCAAATTCAAAGGCCCCTTATTTTGACTTAGAGAGTGGTTGTATGAGCTATGTTAAGCCAAATGACCATTTTAT
>JBJKWV010000014.1:0-27580 GCA_045561915.1 Flavobacteriaceae bacterium | reverse complement strand
TTTTTTTGGAGTAATACAATTTTTGAAAATAAAAATTCATTTGTTTTTATAGATCGTGATGATGATATTGATTCATTAACTATTGAATTAAAAAGTCTTCTTAAATCTACTGATGATTTTATTTTAGCAGCTGAAAAAAAGGGATATAATAAAAGAATACTTCCGGGTAAGTATAGTATTAGAAAGGGAATGGGTAATAATGAAATTATTAACACATTACGATCACAAAGACTAACCACAACCGTCGTTTTCAACAACCAGGAACGTATAGAAGATCTTGTAGGGCGTATTGCAATTCAGATTGAAGCTGACAGTTTAGAACTGTTAAATGCTTTCCAAGACCCAGTCTTTTTAACTGAAAATGGATTTAAAAAAGTTGATGCTCTTACAATGTATCTTCCGAATTCTTACGATGTTTTTTGGGATATAACCCCACAAGATTTTAGAAAACGAATGTTGGATTACCACAATTTATTTTGGAGTGAAAAACGTATGGATAAAGCTAAAGACTTGAATTTAAGTCCAAAAGATGTTTATATTTTAGCCTCAATTTTACAAAAAGAAACTTTACAGACAAAAGAACAACATCGTATTGCTGGAGTATATTTAAATCGTTTGAAGATTGGAATGAAATTACAAGCAGATCCTACAGTGATTTTTGCATTAAAAAAAGAATCAGATGATTTTCAACGTATCATAAAAAGGGTATTATATAAAGATTTACGAACAAAATCACTTTATAATACTTATCGTCATAAGGGATTGCCGCCTGGCCCTATTACCATGCCCGACCTTTCAGCAATTGATGCCGTTTTAGATTATGAAAAACATAATTATCTATATTTTGTTGCTTCTACTACTAATCCAGGATATCATCTTTTTGCAAAAAATTTTAGTGAGCATAATAAAAATAAAAAAGTTTACACCAGCTGGTTAAGAAAACAAAATATTTATCGTTAAAAAGCTCCTTGTATTATAAAAATGCATGGACGCTTATTTAGAATAATTTTTTTCTTTTTCCATATAGCTATGGGTAGTGTTTTTATAAATTCGGTATTCAAGCTTAGATCACAAGCGATGCAAAGAAGAGTGTTGGCATCCAAAACTTTTAACATTTCAATAAATAATTTATCGCTTCTATAAGGAGTTTCTATAAATATTTGAGTCTGATTTTCTTTAAGAGATATTCGTTGATATTTTAATATTGCTTTGGTGCGATTTTTATCATCAATTGGAAGATATCCATTAAAAGAAAAATTTTGACCATTCATACCAGAACTCATCATAGCTAAAATTATTGATGATGGACCAATTAAGGGTTTTACTTTAACTCCAAATTTGTGGGCTAATGAAATAATTTCTGCTCCAGGATCTGCAATTCCTGGGCATCCAGAATCTGACAAAATTCCAATAGAGACTCCACTTAGACAAGGTTCTAGATAACTACTAAGATCTTCTTTAGAGGTAAATTTATTTAATGTCGAAATGATAAGTTCTTCTTGATTTTTATTTGGAGTAATTTTTTTTATAAATCTACGTCCAATTTTTTCGTTTTCAACAATAAAATGGTTGAGTTGATCTATTACCTTTTTAATAGAAATCGGTAAAACTTCAAGTGGTGGTGTACCTCCTATTGGAGAGGGAATAATATAAATCAGCCCTTTTTGTTTTTCACTATTATTCACAGGTTTAACTCTTTGAGGATGTTTTCACAAGCATTATCCAAAAGTCTGTAGCAATGCTCAAACCCCTTCTCACCAAGGTAGTAGGGATCAGGAACCTCTTGATTAGAAGGCAGTATTAAATTAACTTTTTTTTCATCCTCAATTGATTCGGCTTGATTTATTACATCCTTATAATTTGAATTATCCATTACATAGATATGATCAAAATTTTTAAAATCTTCTTTTGAAAATTGACGAGCCTTAAAGTTACTTATATCAACTCCATTTTTATTTCCAATATCAATACTTCTTTGATCAGGGTTTTCTCCAATGTGATACCCTGCCGTACCAGCTGAGTCAATAATTACGGATTTGAAAACCTTTTTTTTAAGAATACCTTGTGCTAGTGGTGAACGACAAATATTACCCAAGCAAACCATGAGTATTTTTGTAGTTGTCATTTAAAAATTAAAGGGTTAATTTCTGGCTTAAATCTTCAACATACTTACGAAACTGTTTGTCTGTAAAAGTAAGATTATCAACAGTTTTACAAGCATGTAATACAGTAGCATGATCACGTTTACCAATTTGATTACCAATACTAGCCAATGAAGCTTTCGTAAACTTTTTTGCAAAGTACATTGCTAGCTGACGAGCTTGCACAATATGTCTTCTTCTTGTTTTAGATTGTAGTGTTTCAATATCCATTTGAAAATAATCTGACACCACTTTCTGTATGTAATCAATAGATACCTCGCGTTTAGTATTTTTAACAAACTTCATCACTACATCTTGTGCAAGTTCCAAAGTTATTTCTGCTTTGTTAAATGAAGACTGAGCAATTAATGATATTATAGCACCTTCTAACTCACGAACATTTGTTTTGATGTTTTTGGCCACATATTCAACAATATCGTCATTAATATTGACTCCATCTCCATACAATTTATTTTTTAATATAGAAATTCTAGTTTCGTAATTTGGCAATTGTAATTCTGCTGATAGCCCCCATTTGAATCTCGAAAGTAATCTCTGTTCAATATCTTGCATGTCGACTGGAGCTTTATCAGAAGTCAAAATTACCTGCTTGCCGTTTTGATGCAAATGATTAAAAATATGGAAGAAAACATCTTGAGTACCAGTTTTTCCTGAGAGAAATTGAACATCATCAATAATTAATACATCTAAGAGTTGATAGAAGTGAATAAAATCATTTCGTGTATTTTTTTTAACAGCTTCTATGTATTGTTGCGTAAATTTTTCAGCAGCAATGTATAACACTGTTTTATCTTGATATTTTTCTTTGATTTCAACACCAATTGCGTGAGCTAAATGAGTTTTGCCTAGACCAACACCTCCAAAAATAAGCAATGGGTTAAAAGATGTCCCACCAGGTTTTGCTGCAACTGCTTGTGCAGCTGATCTTCCTAAACGATTAGAATCACCTTCTAAGAAGTTGTCAAAATTATAGTTTGGATTAAGCTGAGATTCGATTTGTAAATTTTTAATACCAGGTATTACAAAGGGGTTTCTTAATTCAGAGGTTTGAGAATTCATTGGAGCATCTACTTCCTGAGGTTGGATACCTTCGCGATTATTACTTGGAATATTTTCTGTGAAAGCAGCTTTGTTACCAAAAGTATTTTCCATGCGTATTGAATAAACAAGACGTGCATTATTTCCTAATTCTTTTTGAAGAGCTGTTTTGAGAATTTTGACATAATGTTCTTCTAGCCATTCATAGAAAAATTTACTGGGAACTTCAATGCTTAAAACATTTTCCGAAAGTTTAACTG
This sequence comes from Flavobacteriaceae bacterium, assembly GCA_045561915.1. Classification (GTDB taxonomy): domain Bacteria; phylum Bacteroidota; class Bacteroidia; order Flavobacteriales; family Flavobacteriaceae; genus MS024-2A. The sequence continues at coordinate 24,120 of JBJKWV010000014.1, read as the reverse complement.
GTTTAATTGGAAGGAACCAAGTTTTGTATGCTTGAGGTTGGATATTGTCTTTTATAAAAGATAAACAATCGTTCCAAACCGATGAAGCATTCCTAGACATTTAAATTATTGTATTTTATTGTTTTTTATGGTTTATTGATAGACAATTTGTCATCTAACAAATATTGATTAAAAAAACAAAAAAAAAAAATCAAATTGCTATTGAATATTAAGTTTTTTTTTTAGATATTCTAACTCCTTTTTTTTTAAGACAAACTTCCAGTTAATTTAATTATTTTTTTTTATGAAATACCAAACAAAATCGATAACTGTTCGATATGGAGAAACTGATCAAATGCAGTTTGTCCATCACAGTAATTATCTAAAGTATTTTGAATTGGCAAGAATTGAGTGGCTTAGTGATTTAGGTGTCTCTTATGCCTCCATGGAAATAAATGGTATATTAATGCCGGTAGTAAGTGCTAATTTAAACTTTAAAGCACCTTTATTTTTTGGAGATAATTTTCAGGTGAGTGTTTTTTTAAAAAATAAACCAAAGGCAAGACTTGAGTTTGATTATGAAATTATTAATCAAAAAAATGAAATTATTTGTATGGGAAATACTGTTTTAGCTTTCATATCCTCAGATAAAAAAAAACCTCTACGCTGCCCTGATTTTTTACTAGAAAAATTTAATTAAAATAAAAGTCTAATTGATCACCATCAAAATTTTCAGAACTATGAACTTCTGAATTTAATTTCGGTGCTAGAATTCCTCTATTAAGTTTCTTATTTGCTGTAAAAACTCTCGATTCGTCCCAAAGATTAACATCGATAAAATTTTGTATGGTTTTTTTTCCACCCTCTACAATTATAGATTGAATATTTTCATTAAAACAGTATTTCATCAAAGTATTTAGATTGAAAGGATCTAATCTTATAAATCTTTTATGATTATTTTCAATTTCAATCGATTTGTTAAAAAAAAGTGTTAGGTTATTATCATTATAAACAACACTTTTTTTTGGGATTCTGTTTTGAGGGTCTAATATTAAACGAAGTGGATCTGATCCATCACAATGCCGAGTAGTCAATTTAGGATTGTCATCAATTATAGTTTGAACACCCACTAAAATTGCTGTTTCTTGGCCTCTCCATTGATGAACTCTTTTGAGTGATTTATTATTTGTGATCCAAAAAATATTGCCTTTCTCATTTTTGCTTTGAATCGGTGCAATATAATAGTCAGAAGTTTGTGCCCACTTTAAAATTATATAAGGACGCTTTTTTTTGTGAAAGATAAAAAAACGTCGATTTAAAAAATCAGATTCTTTTTTTAATACCCCATAGGTTACTTCGCATCCTGAAAGTTCTAAAGCTTTTACTCCTCTTCCTGCTACTTTTGGATTAGGATCAATCGATCCTATTATTACTCGAGGAATTTTGTATTTCTCAATGCTTTTAACGCATGGAGGTGTTTTACCAAAATGTGAGCAAGGCTCAAGATTAACATATAGTGTGCTTTTTGAAAGTAAGGATTTGTCAACGACACTGTTAATGGCATTTATTTCTGCATGAGCCAACCCTGCCTTTTTGTGCCATCCCTTACCTATAATTTGATTTTTATAAACAATTACAGCTCCAACCATCGGATTCGGATAGGTTTCTCCTAAAGCTTTTTTTGCTAATTCAAGACATTGTTGCATATAATATTGATCAGCTATTTTGTTCAAATCTTAGTGTATATTAAATTGCTGTTTTTGATAATCAAGGTATTATTGATTGTAAATTTAAACTAAAATCTTTTTTATGACATTGTGTGATGGACATAAGCTTTTTAGAGAAGGATTAAATCAACTTTTCCAAAATTCCGAAATTGATTTCTATTTCAAGGCAGTTTTAAAAGATAAATTATATATAGATCCAATTCAATTAGGAATTGAACCTGATCTTAAGTTGACTTTAAAAGAAGAGATTGCTATCAAGGAAAGTTTACTGAAACTTATTTCAAAAAAGCCGTTACAATACGTTACCGGTAAAGCTCATTTTAGGGAGCTTGTTTTAAAAGTAGATAGAAGAGTTTTAATTCCAAGGCCAGAGACAGAGGAGATTGTAGGTTGGATTTTAGATGACTTTAAAAATATCAATAATAAACTTCGAATTATTGATATGGGAACAGGTTCAGGATGCATTGGAATTTCATTAGCAAAGGAACAATCTTTTTTCTCAGTTTTTGCGCTAGATAAGGATAAAGATATTTTAGATCTTACCGCTGAAAACGCAAAAATAAATGGAGTTAGAATTAAATGTATCAAGAAGGATATATTTAAAATAAAATCTTTTCAACTAAAAATAGATGTAATTGTTTCAAATCCACCATATGTAATGATCAGTGAGCAAAATCAAATGAAATTAAATGTCTTGGATTATGAACCTCATCAGGCAATATTTGTTTCAAATTCAGACCCTTTAGTTTTTTATCGTTTGATTTTAGATTTTGCAGCCAGAAACTTAAAACCGAATGGGTATATTTATTTCGAAATAAACCCATTGTTATTAGATGATCTTAAAAGCTTAATTACCCCATATCGCTACACTGTGTCAGAACGTTTAGATATCTTTAGAAAAGTTAGAATGCTCCGTTTACAGAAGAATTAATATGAAAGAAATTCAAAATAAAATAATAAGCTTAAGAAGGGAATTACATGAGCATAATCATAGATATTATGTTCAAGATGAACCAATAATTACTGATTTTATTTTTGATAAAATGTTAAGAGAATTACAGGATTTGGAGAAACAATATCCTGAATTTCATGACCCAAATTCCCCCAGCCAAAGGGTAGGTGGTGAAATAACTAAATCTTTTGATACTGTTACTCACCTTTACCCAATGTATTCTTTATCAAATACATATTCGAAAGAGGAATTAATCCAGTGGGAGTCTCGAATTAGAAAAGTTTTAGGCGGAGAAACCGAAATTTCTTACACGTGTGAACTTAAATTTGATGGGGCTTCGATTAGTCTTACTTACAATAATGGAACTCTAGTTCAAGCTTTGACAAGAGGAGACGGAATTCAAGGCGATAATATTACAGCTAACGTAAAAACCATCAATACAATCCCATTGAGATTAAATGGTGATTATCCTAATTTCTTCGAAATTCGTGGAGAAATTATTTTACCGTGGCTTGGATTTCATAAGATGAATGAAAAACGCGAAGAATTAGGAGAACCACGTTACAGTAATCCCAGAAATACTGCTTCAGGAAGTTTAAAACTTCAGGACAGTAGTTTGGTGGCTGAAAGGCCATTAATATGTTTTTCATATGCTTTAGCTGGAGACGATTTAATGATTGATTCTCAATTTAAAGCTCTTGAAAAAGCAAGAGAGTGGGGTTTTAAAGTTCCAAAATCTGCATATTTAGCAAATTCGATTGATGAAGTCTTTGAATTTATAACTAAATGGGATAAAAAACGAAAAAATTTACCTTATGAGATTGATGGTATTGTAATTAAAGTAAACAAATTTTCTCAGCAAAAAGAATTAGGATATACAGCGAAAGCTCCACGCTGGGCAATAGCATTTAAATATCAAGCTGAACAGGAATCAACAAAGCTTGAGGGGATTCAGTATCAGGTTGGAAGAACCGGAGCAATTACACCAGTTGCAATATTAAAACCTATATTGATATCTGGAACAATAGTCAAAAGGGCTTCGCTTCATAATCAGGATCAGATTGAAAAGTTAGATATAAGAATTGGAGATACCGTTTTTGTTGAAAAAGGTGGAGAAATTATTCCTAAAATAACTGGAGTAAACCTAGAAAAGCGAAATTATTCATTCAAAGAAGTTTCATTTATAAGTAATTGTCCTGAATGTGGATTCATCTTAAAACGCGAATTAGGTGAATCCCAACACTATTGCAACAATGAAAATAATTGTCCTCCTCAGCAAATTGGGAAAATACAGCATTTTATTGGAAGAAAGGCAATGGACATAGAAGGCTTAGGTGGTGAAACTGTAAGTTTATTGTTTCACAAGGGATTGCTATTCAATATTGCAGATTTGTACAAATTAAAAAAGGAGCAAATTTTACCATTTGAGCGAATGGCAGAAAAATCGGTTAATAACCTCCTAGAAGGAATTGAAAATTCGAAAATAAAACCATTCTCAAAGGTTCTTTTTGGATTAGGCATTCGTTATGTTGGAGAGACGGTTGCTAAACGTCTAGCAAATGCTTTCGGTTCAATTAAAGCTCTTAGGGCAGCAAGTCTAGAAAGTTTAACTAAAACTGATGAAATTGGAGAGCGGATTGCAGAGAGTATAATTACATATTTTTCTAAATCAGAAAATATTGAAATTATTGAAACTCTCTCTAGTTTCGGGCTTCAGTTGGAACAAGTATCAAAAATAAAAAGTTCGCTTTCTGCTATTGAAGGAAAAAAAATCGTTGTATCGGGTGTTTTTGAGAACTATAGTAGAGAAAAAATTAAAGATGAGATAGAAAATCTTGGTGGAGTCATAATGAGTTCTGTCTCCTCTAAGACAGATTATTTGATTGCTGGATCTGGAATAGGTCCCTCAAAAAAAGCAAAAGCAAAAAATTTAAATATTCCAATTTTGACAGAAATGGAATATGTTCTTTTAAAGGAAAAAAGAATTTAAAATGTTATATATATAACATTTTAAAGAAAAATGATACAAACACCCATTATATTATGTTTGTAGAATAAGTTTATACTAATTTAATAAAAATGTTAAATTTTTTTAGTAATGTAATTTTGCGCTACAGGTTTAAAAAAAAAATTAAAGGCCTTGTCAAGCAATCAAAAAAAACTATAAAGACATTAAGATCAATGGTTGTAATCCTTCCACAGGATCATCAAATTGATGAAAAAGTTTTCATAGAACTATCGAAAGATTTAAATATTTCAATCAAAAAAATAACAATTATAGTATTTGGTAAAGAGAAAATTTTGAAAGCTAATTTTAATTTAATAAATACGATTTTTTGCTCAAGGAAACATTTGAGTATACTAGGAAATTTTTCAGATGAGATGAATATTTTTTTTCAAAATAAAAAGTGATTTATTATTTAATTACTTTACTCAAAAAGACCCTTTTCCAGAATTAATAAGCATCAATTGTAATTCAAAATTACGTATTGGTTTTTATAATGCTAACCTTAGAATAAATGATATCATTTTAAAAATTTCCCCAGAAAAGACGGATTTATTTTTAAGCGAGAGTAAAAATTACATTAATGCTTTTTTAAAAAAATAGAAAATGAATTTAAAAGGTTTAGGTGTAGCTATGGTAACACCATTTGATTCTAATGGTAATATTGATTTCCAATCTATACCAACTATTGTAGAAAATATTTCAACTGGACGTGCTAATTATATTGTTATTATGGGAACTACTGCTGAGGTTGTTTGTCTTTCAAGTCAAGAGAAAAAAGCAGTTATTGAAGCGGTGGTTAAGGCAAATAAATCTAAGCTCCCACTAGTTGTTGGAATTGGAGGAAATAATACTGCTAAAGTTGTAGAAGAAATTAAAGAGACAGATTTTACACCATTTGGGGCAATTCTATCTGTTTCACCCTACTACAATAAACCTTCTCAAGAGGGTATCTATCATCATTATTCAGCAATATCTAAAGCTAGTCCAATCCCTGTAATTGTTTATAATGTCCCTTCAAGAACTGGCAGTTCTGTAGAAGTTGATACTTTTATGCGTCTTACTGAAAATTTTGATAATATTATTGGTATAAAAGATGCCAGTGGGGATATGCTTCAAGCTCAAGAGATAATTAAATGTTGTTCTAAAGATATTCAATTAATTTCGGGAGATGATGCATTAACTTTACCTATGATTTTAGCTGGGGCAGTTGGGACTATTTCTGTTCTTGGGAACGCATTACCAGTTCCCCTTGTTAAAATGATCCATTTAATAGAAGAGGGAGACCTTAAAAAAGCATATGAACTCCATTATCAGTTGTTAGATCTCATTAATTTACTTTTTGAGGAAGGAAATCCAGTCGGAATTAAGGCTTTAATGGAATGTCTTGGAATATGCTCAAAACAAGTTCGTTTACCCCTTGTTAGTGCATCAGCTCATTTGAAAGAACGAATGGAAAAAATCTTAGAAGATTCAATACACGCATTGTAAAGTTTAAAAAAACCTCTCTACAATATTAATTTATATTCTCATTGAGATTTAGTACTTTTGCAGGATGAAATTAAAACTAATTTCGGCTTTTATTATATTATTTTCTTTTAATATCCTGTCTTCGTGCAGTGATTATCAGAAATTATTAAATAGCAACAATGCACCTGAAAAATATAAACAGGCAGAAGTCTATTTTAATCAAGGCGAGTATCGAAAAGCAAATAGACTCTTTGAGCAAATAATTCCAAATTATCGCGGAAAACCTCAAGCTCAGAGAATTATTTTCTTTTTTGCTGAATCTTATTTTCAAATTAAAAGTTATAGTTTGGCTGCTTACCAGTTTGAAAATTTCATAAAATCTTTTCCTAAGAGTGATCGTATTCAGGAGTCATCATTTAAGGCAGCTAAAAGCTATTATTACCAATCTCCTATATACAGTTTAGATCAAGAAGAAACTTATACTGCAATCGAAAAATTACAAGTTTTTATCAATTTATATCCAAATTCAGAATATTCTAGTGAAGCCAATCAAATGATTTCTGAACTTCAAGTAAAACTAGAAAAGAAAGATTTTGAAATAGCTAAACAATATTTCACAATCCGTGATTATAGAGCAGCAATAAAAGCTAATGATAACTTTGTTGCAACTTTCCCAGGTACAAAATTCAGGGAAGAATCTCTTTACATCAAATTTAAATCCCTTTTTGAAATTGCTGTTAACAGTGTTTTCAGCAAGAAAGAAGATCGTTTAAATGAGCTTCAACAACAATATAATCTTATTTTACGTTATTATCCTGATACCGTTTTTATTCAAGATATGGATGATAAAATGAAGAAAGTTAATTCTGAATTAGAAAAAATTAACATAATTACTGCTAACCTTATAAAATAAAAAAATGACAAAATACAGAGAATCTAAAGCTCCTTTAACTTCAAAAACATATGATCGAAACATTATAGAATCTCCTACAGATAATATTTATGAAGCATTATCTATTATTTCTAAGAGATCTCTACAAATCAATTTAGATATCAAAAAAGAGCTGCATGAAAAGTTAGATGAATTCGCGACTCATAATGACAGTTTGGAGGAAATTTTTGAAAATAAAGAACAAATTGAAGTTTCACGTTTTTATGAGCGGTTACCAAAACCACATGCTATGGCAGTTGAAGAGTGGTTGAATAACAAAATTTATTCCCGAAATACTGAAGAATAAAAAACACAAAAATGAACTTCCTAGGTGGTAAAAAGATTTTACTCGGAATTTCCGGAGGTATAGCTGCTTATAAAACTCCCTTATTAGTTCGAGAACTTATAAAGAATGGAGCTGAAGTGCGAGTGGTAATTACGCCATCAGCTAAAGATTTTGTAACACCTTTAACTCTTTCTACTCTTTCAAAAAACCCTGTATTATCAACCTTTACAGCTAACGATTTTGATAATCCTATTTGGAATGATCATGTAGCGTTAGGCTTGTGGGCTGATATTTTGTTAATTGCACCAGCTACATCCAATACAATTTCTGCTATGTCTAACGGAAGGTGTAATAATCTTTTGCTTGCTGTTTACTTTTCTGCTAAATGTCCAACTTTCATAGCACCATCGATGGATTTAGATATGTATGCACATCCTTCTAACCAAAAAAATATAAATATTTTAAAATCCTATGGTAATCATATATTGCCAGTAGACGAAGGTCAATTAGCTAGCGGTCTTGAAGGTAAAGGAAGAATGATAGAACCTAAAGAAATAGTTGAAAAAATTATTGCCTTTTTTAACCCTATAATGCCCCTAAAAAACAAACGAATTTTAATAACAGCAGGACCCACTTATGAGGCAATTGATCCTGTTCGTTTTATTGGTAATCACTCTTCAGGTAAAATGGGTTTTGCTTTAGCAAAAGTAGCTATTGAATTGGGAGCAGAAGTAATATTAATCAGTGGGCCAAGCGAAGAAAAAATTAGTCACCCTTTGGTATCAGTTATAAAAGTAATGAGTGCTGAAAAAATGTTTGAAAAAGTAAAAAAATATTATTCAAGCGTTGATATAGCCATAGCAGCAGCAGCAGTATCAGACTTTAAACCAATGAATTACAAAGCACAAAAAATTAAAAAAAATCAAAATATACAATCAATAGAGCTATCTCCTACTAAAGATATACTTGCTTACATGGGGGAAAAGAAAAAAGATCAATATTTAGTTGGCTTTGCTTTAGAAACTGAAAATGAAATAGATAATGCAAAGCTGAAACTTAAAATAAAAAATCTAGATGGGATTGTTTTAAACTCTTTAAATGATAATGGATCTGGTTTTTCTAGTTCAACTAACAAAATCACTTTTATTCATAATGACAATACAATAAAAACCTTCCCTCTTCAATCCAAGACTGAATGTGCTCAACATATTTTTGAACAAATATTGCATACATGAAACCTTACTGTTTTTGTATATTTTTTATTGTTTTTATTTGTTTTCGATCACAATCACAAGAATTAGATGCACAAGTCATCGTAAATTCAGACTTAGTTAATCAAACAAATCAACAAATTTTCAAAACCTTAGAACGTTCTTTAAATGAGTTTATTAATACTCAAGTGTGGACAGATGAAGAATTTTTAAACAATGAAAAAATAACATGTTCATTTATTTTTAATCTCACGCGGTATAGTAATAACCAATTTGAAGCTACTCTTCAGGTTCAATCTCAAAGACCTGTTTTTAATAGCAATTATGATAGCCCAATACTAAATTTTTTAGATAAAGATGTAGTTTTTACTTATCAGGAGTTTCAGCCACTTTTCTTTAATGAATCTAGTTTTGAATCCAATTTAATATCGTTGATTAGTTTTTATGCAAATATTATTATTGGTTTGGATGCTGATAGTTTTTCTCTTAATGGAGGAGAGCAATACTACAGACAAGCACGACAAATAGTTAACCTAGCACAAATAACATCCAGAAAAGGATGGAAGCCATCAGACGGAAGAAGAAATCGTTTTTGGTTGATTGATTCTCTTATATCCAATACTTTCAGGGAATACAGAATTGCTTTTTACACATATCATCGGGAAGGTTTAGACCAAATGACCTTTGATCCAAATAAGGGTAAGTTCGGTTTGATGAAATCCATTAAACAATTGGAGCCATTATTTAACAGAAGACCTAATTCTCTTTTAATTCAGATTTTTTTTGATGCTAAGGTCGAAGAAATTGTAAATCTTTTTAAGGAAGGCCCAAAAGTTGATTTTAAAAATACCGAAGAGCTATTAAAAAAAATTGCACCTTTTTTTGGATCAAGATGGAAGCAAATCAAAGCTTAATATTTTTTAATATTCATATATTTAAATATTTTAAAATTATATTCTACTTTGCTATCACACCTAAAAATAAAAAACTTTGCTATTATCGACAGTTTGGAAGTTGACTTTTCTGAGGGGCTGACATGTATAACAGGCGAGACTGGCGCTGGTAAGTCAATTATTCTGGGCGGCTTATCTCTTATCATTGGTAAACGAGCTGACTTATCAAACCTTTTTGATTCAGATCGAAAATGTATCGTTGAAGCTACTTTTAAAATAAAATCTTATGCATTGGAGGCCTTATTTGAATCTTTTGATTTAGATTTTGAGGAAGAAACTGTAATTAGAAGAGAGATTTTACCGAAAGGAAAGTCTAGAGCATTTATTAATGATACACCTGTGAACTTAACGGTGCTCGAAAAAGTTACTTTAAATCTAATTGATATTCATTCTCAAAACGATACACTTTCTCTGCTTAAAAACGAATATCAATTTCAGGTTTTAGATGCTATTGCAGATAATAATAGAATGTTGTTGCAATACCAAAATTTACTTGCTGCCCACAAAATCACCTGTAGCGAATACGAAGAGTGTAAAAAAAATCAATCTGAATCCCAAGATAATTTAGAATATAAGAAATTTTTATTTGATGAACTTAATAATTCTAAACTTCGAGTTGGTTTGCAGGAAGACCTGGAGGATGAATTGAATAGTTTAAATCATGTAGATTATTTGCAAACTGTTTTGGCAACATCAATCCTATTATTAGAGAAAGAGTCGCTTGGATTACTAGATCAAATTAAAGAGTTAAGAAGACATATAGAGGGTGCTGGTGATAAGTCTAAAGATTATAAAGAAATTCAAGACAGAATCCAAGTCATTGATGTTGAGATGCAAGATCTTTTAGAATTCTTAAAGCAAAAATTTGATCAAACAGAGGCAAACCCTGAAAAACTTCATGAATTAAATTTAAAAATGGACACTTTAAATGTTCTATATCATAAACATAAGGTCAACAATGTATCTGATTTACTTGAAATCAAAAATAAATTAGAGATTGCTTTGAATGAGACTTTTAGTTTAGATGATAAATTAAAAACATTTGAAAAAACTATAAATGAACAAAGTATTGCATTAACTAATATTTGCAATCAATTGTCTAAGAATCGTAAGAATGCAATAAGTATACTAACAATTGAACTTGAGCAATTAATCTCAAAAATGGGAATGCATGATGCTAAATTTAAAATTGAGTTAATTAAAAAAAGAGATTTTCTTTTTAACGGAACGGATCAACTTTTGTTTCAGTTTAGTGCAAATAAGGGAGGAGACTTTAAGTTAATTAAGAAAGTTGTATCTGGTGGTGAATTGTCAAGAATAATGCTGGCTATTAAGGCTATTCTTTCACGTTACAAAAAACTTCCAACTTTAATCTTTGATGAAATTGACACTGGGATATCAGGAAAGATTTCCGGGAATATTGCTGAAGTTATGGCTAATATTTCTAAAAAGCTCCAAGTATTTACAATTACGCATCTTCCTCAGGTTGCAGCTAAAGGAGATTATCATTTTAAAGTTGAAAAAAGAAAACAGAAAGGTGAATCTAAAACTTATCTGAATTTATTAAATAATGAGTCTCGTATTGAAGAGATTGCTAAAATGTTATCAAGAAAGGAAGTTACTGAAACTGCTATTGCTCATGCAAAGGAATTAATGAATTAAGCGTATATTTAAGCTTTAAATTTATTCAATGTCATATAAAATACTAGAAGGGAAAAAGGGAATTATTTTTGGTGCTCTTGATGAACAATCAATTGCATGGAAAACAGCTGAATCTGTTTCAGATGCTGGGGGTGTTTTTGTGCTTACAAATGCCCCTGTCGCAATGAGAATGGGCACAATTAATGATTTAGCCAAAAAAACTGGTTCTAAAGTTATAACTGCAGACGCAACAAAAATGGAGGACTTAAATCAACTAATTGATAAGGCTCAGGAGATTTTAGAAGGTAAAATAGATTTTGTCTTGCACAGCATTGGGATGTCGGTAAATGTCCGTAAAGGAAAACATTATACTAACCTAAATCATGATTGGATGACTAAAGGTTGGGATGTTTCAGCTGTTTCTTTTCATAAGCTAATGCAATGTTTATACCAAAAAAATGCTATGAATGAATGGGGTAGTATTGTTGCACTCAGCTACGTTGCAGCTCAGCGAACATTTCCAAATTACAATGATATGGCTGATAACAAAGCTTATTTAGAATCTATCGCTCGAAGTTTTGGATATTTTTTTGGTAAGGACAAAAAGGTTCGTGTTAATACTATATCTCAATCCCCAACCCTAACTACAGCAGGTAAAGGTGTTGAGGGTTTAGATGGATTTTTAAAATATGCAGAAAAAATGTCTCCACTTGGAAATGCAACAGCTAAAGAATGCGCGGACTACACAGTTTCACTTTTTTCAGACTTAACTCGTAAAGTTACCTTACAAAATCTTTATCATGATGGTGGATTCTCAAATGTTGGTGTAAGTCAAGATATAATTGATTTCTTTACCTAAATAATAAAATTTCACTAAACTCTATGTCCAATAAATTCAAAAAATTTGAGCGCTTTTTTGGGACATTGCCCTCAAAGGGTCGCTTTCAGTTTTTTCTTTTTTTTTTTGTTTTTATTGTCATTTACCTTTTGGATAAGCACTAAACTTTCAAATACTTACACGGTTGATCAGTCTTTTTCAATAAACTGGGTTGATGTACCAGAAGGGATTATAATACATTCAAATAATAGAGAAATTAAAGCCTCAATAACAGCAAGTGGAATTGATATTTTAATATATCGTTTGATTAATAAATCATTAAACATTTCCTTAGAGCAAGGAAAATTTGATAGTAAGATAGGGGACGTTAGCATCGAAAATCAACAATTTTCAATTCAAAATCAATTTTTTGGAAATACTAAACTTAATTTCATTATTCCTAAATCTTTAGACTTTAATTTCAGTATTTTGGATGAAAAAGTTATTGCTGTTATTCCAAATGTTCAAATAAATCTAAGAGCCGGATATCTAAGTGATGCTCCCATAAAGATTATACCAGATAGTATTTTGGTTAGAGGACCAAAATCAATTTTGGATACTTTAGGCTCAATAAAAACCAAATATATTGAAGTTGAAGACGTTTATGAAAGCTTAAGTAAAAAAATCAGTTTACAATTAATTCCTGAAATTCAATTATCAGAATCAAGTGCTAATATAGAATTATCAGTATCTAGGCATTCAGAAAAAGAGTTTACATTGGGAATAGGTTTAATTAATACCCCTGAAGGCATAAGGGTTAAGCTCTTTCCTCCAAAAGCTAAAATAAGAGCCACTTTGCCTTTATCTGTATTAAGAACTGTCAAGGCTTCAGATTTTAATTTAGTTGTAGATTACAATGATATTGAAAAAAAAGATAGTGAAAAACTTCAACTGATCATGATTCAGCAGCCCCCATCTATTAAAAAATTAATTTTTGATCCTCAAAGGGTAAATTATTTAATAAGAAGATAACAATTTGATATTTTTCATAAGCAAGATAAAATGAAATTGATTGGTTTAACAGGTGGAATAGGAAGTGGAAAGTCTACATTTCTTAATTGGTTCCAAAAATGGGGCGTCCCTTGTTTTGAGTCAGATTTAGTTGGCAAAAAATTATTAGATTCATCTCTAAAAAGAGATGTTATTTTAAGATTTGGGGATGAAATGTATGTTGAAGGTAAGTTGGATAGAAGAAAATTATCTGAAAAAGTTTTTTCAGATTCTAAAGCCTTAAATAATTTAAATGAAATAGTTCATCCAGCAGTGGAGCAGGTATTTAAAAATTTTTTATTTAAACATAAAGACGTTCCCTTCGTTATTAACGAATCTGCAATATTATTTGAAACAGGTAGATATAAAAAATTTGATAAATTAATTTTGATTACTTCTCCCAAGGAAGAGCGTATTAAAAGGGTAACTTTAAGAGATAAAATTAGTGAAAATGAAGTTTTATCAAGAATGGAGCAACAATTAAGTGATACAAAAAAAATTAAACTTGCTGATTTCGTGATAGAAAATATTGCTATGGACAGATTTTATTTTCAGGCAAAGGAACTCTTAATAAAGTTGAAAAAATAGTTTACAGTATTTTTTATTTACATATCATAGGATTAATTTTGATTAAATTGGATGAAATTTGTGTATGTTATACACATATTGTGTTTTATAGTATATGAAAAAAAATCTTTTTATTTCTCTTGTAACTTTTATGATTTTCTCGATTTTAGGGATTGTAATTCTCCAAGGTTATTGGATTTTTTCAGCTTGGAATGATAAGGAAAAAGAATTTTCATTGGCCGTACAGCAATCATTAATGATGGTTGCAGACGAGATACAAGAGCGTGAGTTATCGGATTATATAGCTGCGTATGAGAAGCTTCTGGATTCGATTGAAACACCTGACGATGCTAGTTTTGCAAATGTATTTTTATTCTTAGATGAAGACAAGACTAATAATTTAATGTCTTACTATGCTTACGGTATTTTAGAGGAAGATTATAAAATAACTCCTTACTTAGATCCTGTTTTGGGAGACACCATTGAAACTTTAACTAATATTAAACAGGTAAAAAATACTACTGTAATTAATAAGAATGATGTTTTTAATCGTGAAAATAATATTGCTAGTTCCATAGAAAAAATAACAACTATTAAAAGGATGAATATCGCCAATCAAAGGATTCGTTCGACTTTCAAAGACTATACAGCAAATACACCTATCCACAAACGTCTTAATGTAAATGAGTTAGATTTTGTTTTAAAACGTGAGTTTGATGCTAAAATGATAGTAACCCCCTATGAATTTGGGATTTATGATAATGGTCTTGCAACAAAAATCAAATCTAATAATTATATCGAAATTCAAGAGGGATATCGTTATTCAATTCCAATTTTTCAAGATGATAATAGCGATAGAAAATATGAATTGATAATTTCTTTCCCTGAAAAAAATCAATATGTTTTTTCATCAATTGTTAGTATTGGCGGTCTTTCTTTATTTTTAACTTTATTTATTGTTTTAGTTTCGAGTAGTGCACTATATCAAATAATTCAGCAAAAAAAAATATCTGAAATTAAAACCGACTTCATTAACAATATGTCTCATGAATTTAAAACACCGATAGCCACAATTAATTTGGCTTTAGATGCAATATCAAATTCTAAAGCAATTAAAAACCCCAATAAAGTTTCTCAATATGTTAAGATGATTAGAGAGGAAAATAATCGTATGTTATCTCAAGTTGAAAATGTTCTTGTAATTTCGCAATTGGAACGAAGTAATGAACCAATTCAAAAAACAATTGTAGATGCCCACGAAATTATTAATGATGCTATAAGTCACATAAGATTGATTCTAAAAGATAAATCAGGGAGCCTTAAAACTAATCTTAATGCTAATTACGCAAAACTCAATGGCAATAAAAGTCATTTGACAAATGTAATAGTAAATCTTCTTGATAACGCAGTCAAATATTGTGATAAGCTTCCTAAGGTGGAAATTGCAACTTATAATGATAACACAAATTTTGTTTTAGAGATAAAAGATAATGGTATTGGAATGACACATATGGAACAGAAGAAAATTTTTGATAAATTTTTCAGGGCTTCTTCAGGTGATATTCATAATGTAAAAGGTCATGGGTTAGGACTTTCTTATGTAAAGAAAATAGTTGATTTACATAAGGGTGAGATTAAATTGAGTAGCAAAAAAAACTTTGGAACTGATTTTACAGTCAGAATACCAAATAAAATATAATTTAATACCATTTTAAAGGAAATGAAGAACACTAATAAAAAAATTCTAATTGTAGAGGATGACATTAATTTTGGAAGTATTCTTAAAGAATATCTTGGACTAAATGATTATGTTGTTACGCTTGCAAAAAATGGAATAGAAGGGTTTGAAAAATTTAAAAAAGAAAAATTTGATCTTTGTATTTTAGATGTTATGATGCCGTACAAAGATGGATTTACTTTAGCTAAAGAAATTAGAGAAGAAAACAGTCTTGTGCCAATTTTTTTTCTCACCGCAAAACACCTTAAAGAAGATGTTTTAAAAGGCTTCAAGTTTGGAGCAGACGATTACATGACCAAACCATTCGATTCTGAGGTTCTGTTGGCTAAGATAAAAGCAATTTTAAATAGAAAAAATTTTATTGAACATCCTGTTGTTGAGACTTTTGAATTTAGTTTTAGTGACTTTAACTTTAATTCTAAACTTCGTTTTTTGAAGTTCAAAGATAAAGATCCAATAAAGTTATCACCAAAAGAAAGTCAACTACTTAGATTGCTTGTTTTACATATTAATGACTTATTACCACGTGAAGTTGCTTTAAATAAGATTTGGAGAGATGATAACTACTTTACATCACGAAGTATGGATGTGTATATAGCCAAACTTAGAAAATTCTTAAGTGATGATGAGAAAGTCCAAATTTTGAATATTCATGGAGAAGGGTTTAGACTGGTAATTTCAAATTAAGTCTTATTTCTAGGATGATATTTTTCTATCACTGAACGCAAATGATGAGTATCCAAATGTGTGTACATTTCTGTAGTAGTTATACTTTCATGCCCCATCAAAATTTGGATACTTCTTAAATCCGCTTCATTTTCTAAAAGATGAGTAGCGAATGAATGTCGAAATGTATGTGGGCTAATTTTCTTTTTGATACCCGCCTTTATAGCTAAAGTTCTTATCAGTGTAAAAATCATTTGACGAGTTAACCCCTTCCCGTTTCGATTCAAAAAAAGAACATCTTTAAATTCTGTATGAATTTTATGATTCGTTCTAACTTCTTCGATATATATATTTAAATATCTTTTGGCAATTATTCCCATGGGGACAAGTCTTTGCTTATTCCCTTTACCTGTAACTCGTATTAATGATTCTTTAAAAAAAAGATTTGATAAATTAAGTTTAATTAGTTCTGATACTCTGAGACCACTTCCATAAAGGGTTTCTAAAATAGCACGATTACGATGGCCTTGAGGATGTTGTAAATCTAAATGATCTATCAATAATTCAATTTCTTCAATTGACAAAACATCTGGTAATTTTCTGCCTAATTTAGGTGTTTCTATTAGATCTGTAGGATTTGAAGACCTATATTTTTCAAATATCAAATAATCAAAAAAACTTCGAAGACCAGCAATACGTCGCGCTTGGGTATATGGACTTAATACTTTTGCTGTTTCATAGATAAATTGTTTTAGAATCTCTTCCTCACATTCTAATGGTGATATATTAATTTTTTCTATTTCTAAGAATTTTTGAAAGGCTTGTATATCAAGTGTGTAATTTTCAATCGAGTTTTCTGATAGTCCTCGTTCTATTTGAAGATACATTTGAAAATCTGATACAGCTTGTCCCCAATTCAAACTACTTGTTTTTAGTGGAATAAATCTATTTTCGATACTTTTACTAAAATAATAAAAATGAAGATCAGTATTATAAATGGACCAAATTTAAATCTTTTGGGGACAAGAGAACCTGGAGTCTATGGGAATCAAACATTTGAAAAGTACTATTCTAAATTGAAAAAGCTTTATCCACGAGTTATTTTTGATTATTTCCAGTCTAATGTAGAGGGTGAACTAATTAATCGATTACATGAAGTTGGCTTTAGTTCAGATATGATTTTATTAAATGCAGGAGCATACACTCACACTTCTGTTGCTATTGGTGATGCAATTAAAAGTATTGATTCTGGTGTTATTGAAATCCATATTTCTAATACTTTTGCTCGAGAAGATTTTCGACACACTTCTTTTCTTACTCCAGTTGTAAAAGGTTTGATTATAGGTTTTGGTCTAGATTCATACCGTCTTGGCGTAGAAAGTGTTTTAAAACAGTAGATTTGAATTGATTTTAACGATAAGAGTTTCAAGTTGAGTTCAGGTCCAGAAAAGACTTAAAAACCTACAAGTGAATAACTTCATCATATGCATCTGCGACAGCCTCCATTACAGCTTCACTCATAGTGGGGTGGGGATGTATTGCTTTTAGAACCTCATGTCCAGTAGTTTCAAGTTTACGACCCAATACAGCTTCAGCTATCATATCAGTTACACCAGTACCAATCATATGACAACCTAACCATTCACCATATTTTGCATCAAAAATTACTTTAACAAAACCGTCAGAATTTCCACCGGCCTGTGCTTTTCCTGAAGCAGAAAAGGGGAATTTTCCTATTTTGATTTCAAGACCTTTTTCTTTTGCTTGATCTTCAGTAAGTCCTACCGAAGCAATTTCAGGTGAGCAATACGTACAGCCTGGTATATTTCCATAATCTAGTGGTTCTACGTGATGTCCAGCAATTTTTTCTACACAAAGGATGCCTTCAGCGGAAGCCACGTGAGCTAATGCTTGTCCTTTTGTCACATCTCCAATAGCGAAGTAGCCAGGAAGATTTGTTTGATAAAAGTCATTGACCATGATCTTATCACTATCCACTGCTATTCCTACATCTTCTAAACCGATATTTTCGATATTACTTTTTATTCCCACAGCAGAAAGGACGATTTCAGCGCTGATTATTTCTTCCCCTTTTGAGGTTTTTATTGTAGCTTTTACACCTTTTCCTTTTGTGTCAACAGAGGTTACCTCAGATCCAGTCATTATTTTGATTCCACTCTTTTTAAATGATCTTTCTAGTTGTTTTGAGATTTCGATATCTTCTACAGGTACAATATTATCTAAATACTCAACAATTGTAACTTCAGTTCCCATGGCGTTGTAGAAATATGCAAATTCAATTCCAATTGCTCCAGATCCCACAACAATTAATGTTTTTGGCTGTTTATCTAATGTCATAGCCTTCCGATATCCAATCACTTTTTTTCCATCTTGAGGAAGGCTTGGAAGTTCTCTAGAACGGGCCCCAGTAGCAATTATGATATTTTTTGCTTGATATTCTTTAGTCTTTTCACCTTGTATCACACTAATTTTCTTTCCAGCCATTATTTTTCCATGACCTTCAATGACATCAATCTTATTTTTTTTCATTAAAAAATGTACTCCTTTACTCATTCCTGTTGCAACTGATCTACTTCTATTTACAACTGCATTAAAGTCTTTATCATATTCCTTAATTTTTAATCCATAGTCCTCTGAGTGTTTAAGGTATTCAAATACTTGAGCTGACTTTAAAAGTGCTTTTGTTGGAATACATCCCCAGTTTAAGCAAACACCTCCAAGGCTTTCTTTTTCAACAATTGCCGTTTTAAATCCCAGTTGGGAGGAGCGAATTGCTGTTACATACCCCCCAGGTCCACTACCTAGAATTATAATATCATATTCGGTCATGCGATCTCTTTTAAATTAGTTATAAAGTTACAAAATATGAGTGAAATTTAAATTGAATATTTTACTCACTATCAAAGCGAATACTTACAGAATTTACACAATAGCGTTCGCCAGTACTAGAAGGACCATCATTAAAAACATGTCCTTGATGTCCGCCACATTTGGCACAAACAATTTCTGTACGAATCATACCGTGAGAATTATCTTTAATAAACTCTAATGCTCCCGGAAAAGCTTTATCGTAACTTGGCCAACCACAGCCACTTTCGAATTTAGATTCTGAATCGTATAGTGGAGTTTCACAAGCTCTACATCTATATATACCTTTATCGAAGTGATTGTTATATTGCCCTGTAAATGGGAGTTCGGTACCTTTTTTTCTTAAAACTCTGAATTCTTCATCGCTGAGTTCATTATGCCATTCAGATTCGGATTTAACTATTGGATAATTTTTAGATTTATTCATCATAGGCAATGAAATTTAAAGCAGCAGAATTAATACAGTGTCTTTTACCTGTAGTAGCCTTCGGACCATCACTAAACATGTGACCCAAATGCCCCCCACATTTGTTACATTTTAGCTCAGAGCGAGCATAACCAATCTTGTAATCTACATCATATTCTAAATTTTCTTCATTACCGCGGTCAAAAGATGGCCATCCTGTTCCAGAATCAAATTTATATTTAGACTCGTAGAGAGGTGCCTGACAACCGGCACATACATAGATGCCTTCTTTTTTATTAAAATTTAAAGAACCTGAAAACGCACGTTCAGTTCCTGCTTTCCTTAACACATAATAAGCCATTTCAGGAAGTTGCTCTTTCCATTCAGCATCACTTTTGGATACTAAATACTTGCTTTTTTGTTCCTGTGAGTTGCTTTTACAGGAAACCATTAAAAAGAAAACTAGAAATACGTAGAAAATTCTCATTGTTTTTGTTCAAAATTAAACATTCTTTTCGATCTTCGAAAAAATTAAAATTTTCAAAACAAATAGAATATATAAATTTGCTAGCTTTTATACTTAAGATTTCGTTACATTACAAAATTAAAAATCTACAATGTTAACTCTTAAGACTCCTTTGGAAAAAGGAAGTAAAAAACTTATAAACGCATGGGCTTTTTACGATTGGGCTAATTCAGTTTATTCACTTGTTATATCTTCAGCAATCTTTCCTATCTATTTTGGAGCTTTATTTTCTGAGATTAATACTATTTCTTTTTTAAGTTACGATATTAAAAACACTGCTGTAATTAGTTTTGTAACGGCTTCCGCCTTTTTAATAGTTTCTTTTATCTCTCCAATTTTATCAGGTATTGCTGATTATATTGGAAACAAAAAAAAGTTCATGAAATTTTTTGTTTATCTAGGTTCAGTATCATGTATTGGTCTTTATTGGTTTGAATTAGAAACTATTTATATTGGACTATTATTTTATTTTTTAGCATTAATCGGTTTATGGTCAAGTATAGTCTTCTATAATTCTTATTTGCCTGACATTGCCTTTCCAGAGCAACAGGATCGTGTCAGTGCCCGTGGCTATTCTTATGGCTATATTGGAAGTGTAACTCTTTTGTTATTTAATTTAGTGATGGTAATGCAGCCTGAATTCTTCGGTATTGAAGGTTCCAAAAGCGAAGCTTCAATGACAGCTATGAAATATTCCTTCATTTCCGTAGGAATTTGGTGGGCGCTGTTTAGTCAGTATTCATTTTATTTTTTACCAAAAAGTAATCATGAAGTTAAGGTTACTAGAGATATTTTTTGGAATGGCTATAAGGAGTTAAATTTGGTTTGGAGACAATTAAAAGGAATAATTCGAATAAGGCGTTTCCTTCCTGCATTTTTCCTTTACAGCATGGCTTTGCAAACAGTGATGTTAGTTGCTGCTTATTTTGGCGAAGAAGAAATTTCTTGGGCAAATTCTGATGAAAAGACAGTTGGTCTTATTGTGAGTATTCTGCTTATTCAGATTGTAGCTATTTTTGGAGCAATCCTTACAGCAAGAGCCTCAGAGCGTTTTGGTAATATTCCTGTTTTAATTACAATTAATTTTATATGGGTAGGACTTTGCGTAATAGCCTACTTCACTCGAACACCTCTTCAATTTTATTATGTGGCAGGATTTGTAGGTTTAGTTATGGGAGGATTACAATCTCTTTCTCGATCTACATACTCTAAGTTACTTCCCAAAACTATTGATACCACTTCTTTTTTTAGTTTTTATGAAATAACAGAGAAAATCGGAATTGTATTCGGTATGGTTTGCTTCGGCTTGGTAGATCATATTTCTGGGAGTATGCGAAATGGTATTTTATTTTTTATCATTTTTTTTATTTTCGGTGCCTTAATGTTATTAAGAGTACCAAATTCAAAAACCTCCCATACATAGCTTTATTTTCTATGACTAAAATACTATTGGCATAAATATTGTCATATTAAATTGTATAGTTCTCAAATATCATAAACTAGTTTTGTAAATGTTTAAATGAGGGTTTGGGGTTGCTTGAAATGACAAAATGACTTAAATTAAAGAAATGAGTAGATCCTTTTTTAGTGCAATAGACAATCTGTCACTTCAAGACATAGAATCTGAAGCTGATTTAATACCATTATTGACGACAGAGGATGAAGAAGCTCTTGAAAATGAAGCTCTCCCAAAGATAGTGCCTATTCTTCCACTTCGAAATACCGTTTTGTTTCCTGGTGTTGTGATCCCCATCACTGCTGGAAGAGACAAATCAATTCAGCTAATAAAAGATTCTAATTCTGCGGATAAGATTATTGGTGTAGTAGCACAACAGAACCAAAGTGTCGAAAATCCTGGTTCCAAAGATATCTTTGAGCTTGGTACTGTTGCACAAATTCTTCGTGTATTGAAAATGCCCGATGGAAATACTACCATTATAATCCAAGGAAAAAAACGTTTTAAAATTAAAAGTATTTTAAATGAAGAACCCTATTTAAAGGCTTCGATTGAAGAAGTAGCGGATGAAGTCCCCAATAAAAACGATAAAGAATTCTCTGCAACCATTGACTCTATAAAAGACTTAGCACTTCAAATTATTAATGAAAGCCCTAATATACCCAGTGAAGCTTCATTTGCTATTAAAAACATTCAAACCCCATCTTTCTTAATCAATTTTGTTGCTTCTAATATGAATGTTAAAGCTAGCTACAAGCAAAAAATTCTAGCTGAAGTAAATCTTCATCAGAGAGCTCTGATGTGTTTAAAACACATGAATGAGGAATATCAAAAACTTGCATTAAAAAACGATATTCAATCAAGAGTTCGTTCAGAAATGGATACTCAACAGCGTGAGTATTATTTACATCAGCAAATGAAAACGATCCAGGAAGAATTAGGAGGAGTCTCTTATGAAGAAGAAATTGATGAAATGCGATCAAAATCAAAAGAGAAATTATGGAGTGAACCAGTTGAGTCACATTTCAATAAGGAACTTTCAAAACTACAAAGAATGAATCCTCAGGTTGCTGAGTATTCAATCCAGCGGAATTATTTAGATCTTTTTCTTGATTTACCATGGAATTATTACACTGAAGATAAATTTGATCTTCAACGTGCCCAAAAAATATTAGATAGGGATCATTTCGGTTTGGAGGAGGTGAAAAAGCGAGTAATAGAATATCTGGCTGTTTTAAAACTTCGAAATGATATGAAATCTCCAATTCTATGTTTGCACGGCCCTCCAGGTGTAGGTAAAACCTCTCTAGGAAAATCAATAGCTGAAGCTTTGGGAAGAGAGTATGTAAGAATATCTCTGGGAGGTATGAGAGATGAAGCTGAAATAAGAGGTCATAGAAAAACATATATAGGCGCTCTTCCAGGAAGAATTTTACAAAGCCTTAAAAAAGCTGGTACATCAAACCCTGTATTTGTCTTAGACGAAATTGATAAACTTTCTTCAAGCTCTCAAGGTGATCCTGCCTCGGCATTATTAGAAGTTTTAGACCCTGAGCAAAATTCTGATTTCTATGACAACTTTCTTGAACTAGGATATGATTTATCTAAAGTAATGTTTGTGGCTACGGCAAATAATTTAGGAACCATTCATCGTGCGCTTTTAGATCGAATGGAATTGATAAATGTAAATGGTTATACTCTTGAAGAAAAAACTTCAATTGCACAAAAATTTTTACTTCCAAAACAACTAAAAGAACATGGTTTAAAAAAGAATCAACTTAGTTTAAAAAAATCGATACTGGAGAAGATTGTAGAGGAATATACTAGAGAATCCGGTGTTCGTGGATTAGAAAAACAAGTTGCTAAAGCAGTTAGATTTGCAGCTAAGTCTATCGCGATGGATGAAGATTACATAAAGAACCCTGAACCATTAGATTTGATAACAATTCTTGGTCCAGCTAAAGTTCAACGTGATCTTTATGAAAATAATCATGTGGCAGGTGTTGTTACTGGTTTAGCTTGGACTGCAGTGGGAGGTGACATTCTTTTTATTGAATCAGCCATTTCATCCGGAAAAGGAAATCTAACCATTACGGGTAATTTGGGGAAAATAATGAAAGAGTCTGCCACAATCGCTATGGAATTTATAAAAGCTAATTCTTCTATGCTTCGTCTTGATGATTTTAATTTTGACAAATATAATATTCATATACATGTCCCTGAAGGAGCTACACCAAAAGATGGACCTAGCGCGGGAATAACTATGTTAACATCCTTAGTTTCACTCTTTACTCAAAAGCGGGTAAAGAAAAACTTAGCTATGACAGGTGAAATCACTCTCCGAGGGAAAGTATTGCCAGTTGGTGGAATTAAAGAGAAAATTCTTGCTGCAAAACGTTCAAAAATTAAAGAAATTATTCTTTGTGAGAATAATTTGAAAGATATCGAAGAAATCAATAAAAAATATCTGAAAGGGCTCACATTCCATTATGTAAATGAAATGCAGGAGGTCATTAAATATGCAATAACTGATCAAAAGGTTAGACATGCAAAAACTTTCACCTAAGTTTAAAATCCTGTTAGATAGTCTTATATTTAAGGATGCAAAAAATCATAGTAGCGATTGATGGTTTTGCCTCTACAGGTAAAAGTTCGTTAGCCAAGCGATTAGCAAAGACTTTAAACTACACTTATATTGACTCAGGGGCTATGTATCGTGCAGTCACATATTTTGCAATTCAAAAAGGACATCAAGGTTATATTAACCAGGAAAAACTAATAGCTCAACTTGACCAGATTGAGATTTACTTTAAGTATTCCAAATCAGGTCATCAAACATTTTTAAATGGA
>JBJKWV010000013.1:0-29612 GCA_045561915.1 Flavobacteriaceae bacterium | reverse complement strand
GCTGTTGTTGAATATACAGAAGCACCAGGAAATGAAGTGCTGCTTCATGTTAGTGAATTAGCATGGGAAAGAACTGAAAATGTAAGTGATGTAGTTAACATGGGAGATGTACTTAAAGTAAAATATTTTGGTAAAGATCAAAGAACAAGAAAAGAAAAAGTCTCTCGTAAGGCCTTATTACCAAGACCTGATAAAAAAGAATAATTTTTAATCTTTTTTTTGTAACAATTTAACTTCTTCAACGTATTATAAATAAAACAACTTTTAATGAGACAACTCAAAATCACAAAACAGGTAACCAATCGTGAGACCGCTTCCTTAGATAAATACTTGCAAGAAATTGGTAAAGTAGACTTAATAACTGCCGAAGAAGAAGTTGAGTTGGCACAAAAAATTAAAGCTGGAGACCAAATAGCCCTAGAAAAATTAACCAAAGCTAATCTAAGGTTTGTTGTATCTGTTGCTAAGCAGTATCAGAATCAAGGATTGACTCTGCCCGATTTAATAAATGAGGGAAACTTAGGGTTAATCAAAGCAGCACAGCGTTTTGACGAAACAAGAGGATTTAAATTTATCTCTTATGCAGTTTGGTGGATAAGACAGTCTATTTTACAAGCATTAGCAGAACAATCACGAATTGTGCGTCTTCCGTTAAATAAGATCGGTTCAATTAATAAAATCAACAAGACCTATGCTTTTCTTGAGCAAGCGCATGAGCGTGCACCCTCAGCTGAAGAAATTGCAAAAGAATTGGATATGACTATCAATGATGTTAAGGAATCACTAAAGAATTCTGGAAGACATGTATCGATGGATGCTCCACTGGTTGAAGGAGAAGATTCTAATTTATATGATGTCCTAAATAGCGGAGAATCACCCAATCCAGATAGGACGCTCCTTCATGAGTCACTTAGAACAGAAATTGAGCGTGCATTAGAAACACTCACCCCTAGAGAAGCTGACGTTGTACGTTTGTATTTCGGCCTTGGTAATCAACATGCCATGACTCTGGAAGAAATCGGAGAAACTTTTGATCTTACTAGGGAACGAGTTCGTCAAATCAAAGAAAAAGCGATTAGAAGACTTAAACATACGTCTAGAAGTAAAATACTTAAAACATACTTAGGATAAAGTAAATTATCTATAAATGATTATAGCACCGTCCATTCTATCAGCTGATTTTGCTAATCTAGAAAGAGATATTGATATGATAAACTCTAGTCATGCTGATTGGTTTCATATTGATATTATGGATGGAGTTTTCGTACCAAATATTTCATTCGGAATGCCCGTATTAAAAGCAATAAAAAAACTTGCTAGAAAACCATTAGATGTACATTTAATGATTGTTGATCCAGATCGATACATAGATACATTTGCAACATTAGGTGCAGAAATACTTACTGTTCATTTTGAGGCTTGTAATCACTTGCATCGTAGCATTCAAAAGATAAAATCTTGTGGTATGAAAGCTGGGGTAGCATTAAATCCCCATACACCTGTTGATAATATAAGTGAAATCATTCAGGATATCGATTTAGTGTGCTTAATGAGTGTAAATCCTGGTTTTGGAGGACAATCTTTTATTCAAAATACATTTCAAAAAGTTGAAAAACTTAGATCAATAATCAAAGAAAAAAAAACCTCATGCTTTATTGAAATTGATGGAGGTGTATCAAATCTAAACTCATCAAAATTAGCGCAATGTGGGGCAGACGTTCTTGTTGCAGGAAGTTATGTGTTTAATGCTGAAAATCCAGAATCAAACATAAAACTTCTAAAAGATATCTAATATAATTTAGTTTTAAATTGAACTCTTCGATTAATTGCTCGGCCACTGGGATTATCATTATCACCTATCGGATTTACTTCTCCAAAGCTCTTGACCTCTAATCTATCTGCTGAAATACCCAATTTAATCAAATAGCTACGAACAGCTTGAGCGCGTTTTTCAGATAGTTTTTCGTTATAATCCTCATCACCATCAGCTGAAGTATAGCCCTCAATAATTAAAGTCCCTTGTAGATTTTCATCCAATAAATTTTTGATTTTTAATAGATTCTCTAGAGCAGTACGTCCATAAATCTGATAACTATTAGCAGCAAAGTTAATACGCGAACCAAATTCATTAAGAGTTTTTACAATTTCACCAGATAAATCTGGACATCCATTATTTTTAATTGGTCCTGCTTCATCTTTGCATTTATCTTCGTTGTCGTTTATACCATCTCCGTCAGAATCAGGCCAAGGACAGCCATTATTTTCAATTGGTCCTACTTGATTTATACAACTATCTTTATTATTAGGTAAACCATCTCCATCTTCGTCTGGACAACCATTCATTTCAATTTTCCCAGCCTCATCAGGACAAGTATCATCTGGATCCGAAACACCATCATTATCAGAGTCAATACAGCCACTAAACTCCAAAAGTCCAGGAATTTCAGGGCATTTATCATCCTTGTCAATAATTGAATCTCCATCAGCATCTGGACAACCATCATATTCCTTTAAGCCAGGAACGTCAGGACATTTATCTTTTTTGTCAGATACACCGTCTTTATCTGAATCAATTGAGCCAAACTTATAATTAAAACCAACAAAATGTTGAAGATGGTTAAATCCATAATTTTCATTCATACCCCTGTAAGTAGATTGAAAATTAATTTCGAAACTTTCATTTAGAGATACACTAAAGCCAATACCTCCAAAAAGAGTTCTACTAGTTTCTGTGGATGGGAAAAAACCAGATCGCTCAATTCCATCTGAGAATTTTGAGAAACCATATCCACCAATAATGTATGGCCTTAAAGATTCATTTAGAATATTAGCTTTAATAAAACCATCTAGAGAACTATAATCATAAGGAAAAGCAGGGTCGGTTAGATTATTAACACTTCCAAATGCAAACTGAGTTCCTAATGAAATCCCTGAAACAACATGTCTACTGATTCCAATTGCTGGTCCTCCAAAATTAAAACCTTTTGCAACATTGTCTCCTTGGAGATTAATTATATTCGAATTAAATGATAAAGACCAAGGTTTGTCCTTGGATTGAGCTTGTGATTTATTTACAACCGTTAATAAAAGGCTTATAAAAAATAGCTTGTATAATCTCATAAAGAATTATAAAGTAGTTATTAAGACAAAGAATTTATTAATTTATATATTGTCTAATCAAGGTCTTTACTTGACTTAAAAATTGAAGGAAATTTGCGTTCAATCCAGTCTGGAATGTAGTTTTTGTTTGCATCTTCCTCTAATCCCGTTGCAGTAGAAATAACTGCATATAAAATTACTCCTCCTACCAGAACTACGGCACCGATGATTACAATTACTATTTCACTCATAAATACTATAATTATATACCTAAAATACAAAAATAATTTAGATGTAATATATATATTATTAAAATTAGTTCAAGCCAATAAAATCCTCTTTTAAAACAAGAGAAAAATATTTTAAAAAATATTTTGCGTTTTTAATTGAAAAAACTAGCGGTGGTTTAATTTTTATAACATTGTTGTAAGGGCCATCTGTACTTAATAAAATACCATAATTTTTCATTCTATTAACAATATAATCTGCTCTATCGGTTAAAGGGTTTAAATTACTATCTACAAATTCAATTCCTAAAAATAAACCTTGTCCCCTAACAGATCCTATAATTGGATACTCACATGATAATTTATATAAATGTTTTTTTATAAAATTTCCCACATTCAATGAATTTTCTTGTAATTTTTCATCTTCAATAACATCCAAAACAGATTTAGCTACAGCGCACGAAACTGGATTTCCTCCAAATGTGTTGAAAAATTCCATTCCGTTATTAAATACTTTGGCTATATGCTTCTTACAAGCAACAGCAGCAATAGGGTGACCATTTCCTAATGGCTTTCCTATTGTAACTATGTCAGGGATTACATTATGCAAGTTAAATCCCCAAAAATTTGACCCAACTCTTCCGCACCCTGTTTGAACCTCATCTACAATGCATACACCACCTGATTGTCTGACCAAATCAAAAGCTTCTTTTAAAAATCCTTTAGGAAGTTCAATTTGGCCTCCACAACTAATTATCGGTTCGATTATTAATCCTCCCAAAACCGTATTTACCTTTTTTAAAGTTTTAATTATTTTCTTAATCTCAGCGGCATATAGTGATGCCGTACTCTCACCTCTATATTTACCCCTAAAACAATCTGGAATAGGAAAAATATGGGTTTGCTTAGGTTTTCCATCACCTCCTTTGCCATCAAATTTATAGGAACTAACATCAATACATCTGCCGGTATTTCCATGATATCCATGTTGTGATGCAATGATTTCATCCGATCCAGTAACGGCCTTAACCATTCTTAGAGCTAATTCATTTGCTTCACTACCTGAATTGACAAAATGGATAATGTTTAACTCTTTTGGTAAAGTCGAAATTAAATGTTTTGCTAGAAGAGTAATATTCTCATGTAAATAGCGAGAATTTGTATTTAACTGACTCATTTGCGCCTGTCCGGTCTTTACAACTTTTGGATGTTCATGACCAACATGCGATACATTATTTACCATATCTAAATAATAACGTCCATTTTTATCAACTAGATACTCACTTTCCCCTCGAACAATATGAATTGGAATATCGTATTGAAGACTCATACCTCTTCCTAGCATTTTAATGCGATCTGATAAAATCAAATCGTCTTTATTTAATTCTTTAAATATTAAAGACTCATTCTTAAAGATTAAGTTAGGATCAGGACATATTGATTTCCAGGTTTTAACCTGATTATTATAACACACTCCTGGAAAATCGTTATTATAATTTAGTAAAGAAAGCATAATCTGAAAATGTAAATGTGGAGCCCAATTTCCGTTTTCTTTGGATTTACCAATATTTGCAAGAAAATCTCCTTTTATTATTTTATCACCAACACTAATGTTTCGTATACTATCAAGGGATAAATGTCCGTAGAGTGTATAAAATTTGTAAGAATTAAAATTGTGCTTGAGAATAATTAAGCCTCCATATGATTTTTCTCCCTTATCATTTATAGAAACAACAACTGTACCATCATAAAGTGCATGAACAGGAGTTTCTTCTGGAATCCAAAAATCAATTCCTAAGTGGATACAACGTTTCTCTAGACCATTATTGCCAATTTTATCATAAGTATATGAAGTGTAGAGTGGTCGTGGTTCAAGATAACCCCCAGCAATAATTTTATTTTTATTTTCTTTTTGAAGTTGATTTATTTTAAATTGAAATATGTCAGGGTCATTAAATTCCTCTTTTAGTCCAACCCAAGAACTAGAAACACTCAAGTCCAAATGTTTAACTTCTATTTTGCCAATAGAAGGAAAAAGTTCGCCAATTGAAATTTGTTCTCCTTTAGACCATTTATAAAAAAAATTATATTCTGGATGAGGATCAAAACCACAAGCTTCGCGAAATCTATAGGTTGCGAATTCTTCACTAATTTTTGCCCATTTTTTTATGAGCATCCAAGCAGAATTTTCGCTAATTGTTAAATATTCATTAAAGGGAGATTCAACTTTATTAATTGCAGATTTTGTGATTGAAACTATTAATCGCATTGCGATTAGTATATATAAGATTTTAATTTCTTCCTCCTCTAGAGAAAATTTACTATTATATCCCCTAATAACAGGTATTGCGGCTTCAAGAGGGTCTGTAACCTCCATAATAGCATACGTACAACAAATAGCCACATCATTTATAATTTGAGTATAAATTGCATCGCCGTAATCAATAAGTGAAATTACTTTGGGGTTTACGAGATCGTTTGTAACAATAATATTATTATCATTAGCATCATTATGCACAATCCCTTTTCTTAGTTTATTATATTTCTTCTGAAAATTTTTAAAAGAAACTAAAAAAGGATTAAATAAAATATTCTGTTCTTCATCAAAAAGTGAAAAATGATTTTCAACCCATAGACTTTGAGACAAATCCCATTCAAAGTAACGTCGTGAATATTTATGATTGAAGGATTTTAATTTTTCAGTAACCTCACCACAACGCTCACCTAAATTCTCCCTCAATGACCCAGTAATTGGATTGACTGAGCTCCATACTCTTCCAGAAATCCAGGATAACAATCTTATACTAAGGCTTTTACCAGTTTTATCCTTAAATGAAGTTATAAAATCTCCCTTAGAGTTTTTAATTATTTGAGGTCCTTCAATATTTTTGAGATGCAATAGAATTTTCTCCTGAAAATCTAAATAAGCTCTATTCTCATCTAGTTCTGTGATTTTTAAAACATATTTATTCTCATTTGCTACTTTAACCTTAAAATTTAGATCAATCTCTCCCGGAAGTAATATTAGTTTCCCATCAATATCATAATGAGTTTTAAGTAAACAAGTAGCTTGATTTATATCGATTTTATTTTCTGCTTCGTAATGCAAGGGTTTTTTTTGAGAAATTAAGATAAAAAATTCTCAAACATCAATTGATATAATTTTTTATGGATTTTTTTGTGACCCAGGGAGGATTTGAACCCCCAACCCTCAGAGCCGAAATCTGATATTCTATCCAGTTGAACTACTGGGCCAATTTATATGTGTTTAAATCTTTTTAAACTTGATTTTTATAAAACAAGCTTGCTTTATCAAAACATAATAAAATTAATATTTTTTATAAATTAAATATTTACCTGTTCTTTTTATTTTTCAGAAGATAATTTTTTCTTTACAATATCGGCTATAAGCTTTCCTTCTGCTTTACCTGCTAACTTTTTACTAGTTATACCCATAACCTTCCCCATATCTTTAATTCCTTCTGCACCTGTTTGGGAGATGACCTCTAAAACTATTTTAATTACCTCCTCTTCTGAAAGTTGTTCTGGGAGAAAAGATGCAATAATTTTAGCTTGAGCTTCCTCAGGATCTGCGAGATCATTTCGTCCTTGCTCTTTGTATATTAATGCACTTTCTTTTCGTTGCTTGACTAAACGTTGTAATAATTTTATAGATGCTTCCTCATTCAGATTGTCATCGGCTCCTGACGCTGTCTGAGCTAATATTAAAGCGGATTTAATTGCTCTCAGAGATTCAAGTTTTAGAGAATCCTTTTCGCGCATAGCGTTTTTTATTTCTTCCGAAAGATTACTAAGTACAGCCATAATTAGTCTACATTATCATGTAAAAAAGAGTTATTTGATCTTATCTGAAGATCATCATTACTATCATTTTCAATTGACAGACGTGAGGGTGATTCCGGTAAATTTTCATCAAGATCTAAGCCTTTTCGTTTATAAGCCGGTTCTTTTTCAAATTCATCTATTTTTTGATACTGGTGAGAAAATTTATGATTATAAGCTTTTAAATGGGCCTTTCTATTTTCTGATTGAGAGGCTATTGTTTGACCAATAGTCTGTTCAAATGGATTTATATTTGTTTCTTCTTGAGGGTCTAAAACACCTTTGTCTTTATTATTTTTTTGGTTATCATTCTCATCGATTTTTGTTTTAAGCTCGAACTCAACATCTAAACTTGAATTATCAAAATCATTCTCTAAAGGTACTTTTTTCGGTGTGATTTCCTCTAGGTGGTCTTGCACATTTTTAAATTCTTGATTTTCATTTTGATTTAAGGGTAATTCAAAATCCATTAAAATTTGACTTTCCGATTCAACTACCTCAGGTTCAACCACTTTTATTTCAAAAAGTGGATTTGTTACTTCATTAAAAATAAATTCCTCCTCTTCTGAAAGTTCAACCTCTGACTCAAATGGTTTGTTTATATCTGCTTCAGAAACTTCACTTACTGAATCGAATTGAGGTTTAAAAAACTGTTCATCTGACATTTCGGAAATTTCATCGGAATTATGTTGTTCATTTAATGATAGTTCATCTTTAATTTCTGCTTCTTTTTGAACTTGGGGAGTAATATCTCCTTCAAAAATAGGAGCATCTTCTTTAATATCTAATTTCGTTGTTTCCGGTTCAACATCAATCCCATTAAATACCAGATCAGCTTCTATCTCGATGTTATATAAAATTTCATTCATTGGAATAATTTCATCTTCATTTAAGGAAGCTGTTTGATCAGAAATATTAGTTTGATCATTAAAAGATTTGTCAGTAATGACTGATGACTCATAATTATTCTTTTGCTCACTTAGATCATGAATTATTTCTTGTTCATCTTCAAGGGTATGGATAATTTTTTTTGCCTCTGTATTCGAAATTTCATTTTGTTGTTCTTGACCAAATCCAGTAGCAATTACAGTTACGGAAACTTCATTTCCTAAACTTTCATCTTCACCTACTCCCATTATTATATTTGTATGGTTTCCTGCTTCAGTCTGAATATAATCATTGATTTCTCCTATTTCGTCAATTGTAATCTCGTCAGATCCCGAAACAATTAGTAAAAGTACATTTTTACAACCTGTAATTTTATTATCATTTAGCAATGGTGAATCTAATGCTTTAACAATGGCGTCATGAGCACGGTTACTTCCTGATGAATTTGCAGAACCCATAATAGCTGTCCCAGAGTTTGTAAGAACAGTTTTGGCGTCCTTTAGATCAATATTTTGCGTATAGTGATGGGTAATCACTTCGGCTATTCCCCTAGCAGCTGTAGCCAAAACCTCATCTGCCTTAGCAAAACCTGCTTTGAAGCCTAAGTTACCATATACTTCTCTAAGTTTATTATTATTAATTACAATTAGAGCATCAACTGTTTCTTTTATCCGCTGTAAACCATTTTGAGCTTGTTCTAATCTTAATCTTCCTTCAAATTGAAACGGCATAGTAACTATTCCAACTGTCAAAATATCCAAAGACTTTGCCATTTCAGCTATTATAGGTGCTGCTCCTGTTCCAGTTCCACCACCAAGTCCAGCAGTAATAAAGACCATCTTGGTTTGTATTGACAAAATACTATGAATTTCATCTTTACTTTCTTGGGCAGCTCTTGCTCCTACCTCAGGATTTGCACCAGCACCCAGTCCCTCAGTGAGTGTTGCACCAAGCTGAATTTTAGTTGGAACTCCGCTTTCAGATAGTGCCTGGGCATCAGTATTGGTAATGATAAAGTCTACACCTTTAATTCCTTGTTGAAACATGTAATTAATTGCATTACTTCCTCCACCACCAACACCAATTACTTTAATAACATTACTTCGATTTTTGGGTAAATCAAAATTAATTGCTTTTATATCTTCTTGATTCATTTCTTACTTAATATTAAGCGTTATCTAAAAATTCTTTTAACTTCTCTCCAAAACGGTCTAGAATCGATTTTCTTTGCTGAATAATATTCTTTGAGGATTGATTCTCATCTTTTATATCTTTAAAATCTTTGTCAACTGATTCATCTGTTGAGACTCCTGCGGGGAGTTCCTCAAGAGCACTCATTAACAAGCCAACAGAGGTTGCAAACAAAGGACTAGAAACAATTTCTGTGGTATCTCCAGCCAAATGTTCACTTGGGTAACCAACCCTAGTATCCATACCTGTTATATACTCAACTAATTGCTTTAGATGTTTTAATTGACTTCCGCCACCGGTTAGAACAACACCTCCTATTAACTTTTTTTTCTGATCGTTATGACCATAATTTTTAATCTCTAAAAAGACCTGCTCAATGATTTCTACAACTCGAGCATTTATAATTTTAGAAAGGGTTTTTAAAGAAATTTCTTTTCGATCTCTTCCCTGAAGTCCAGGAATAGATACAATTTCAGTATCACGATTTTCACCAGGCCAAGCAGATCCAAACTTAATTTTTAATAATTCAGCCTGCTTTTCAATAATCGAACAACCTTCTTTAATATCTTCAGTTATGACATTTCCTCCAAATGGTATAACGGCAGTATGTCGTATAATGCCGTCTTTGAAAATGGCTAAGTCTGTTGTACCTCCTCCAATATCAATAAGCGCCACTCCCGCTTCTTTCTCTTCAAAACTAAGAACTGCTTCAGAAGATGCTAAAGGCTCCAAAGTAATATTAGCCATGCTTAATCCTGCACTTTTAATACATCGACCAATATTTTTTATTGAAGAAACCTGCCCAACGACAACATGGAAATTTGCTTCCAATCTACCACCATGCATACCTATAGGCTCTTTAACTTCTCCTTGGCCGTCAACCTTATATTCTTGCGGCAATACATGAATAATTTCTTCTCCAGGTAACATAACTAATTTATATACCTGCTGAATCAATTTTTGAATGTCATCCTCACCAATAACATCTTCTGGATTTTCGCGAGTAATGTAATCACTGTGTTGGATACTTCTTATGTGTTGTCCAGCAATGCCTACCGAAACGTCAGTTACGGAATGGCCTGAATTAATTTTAGCATCTTCAACTGCCTGTTGAATTGATTGTATAGTTTGTGTGATGTTATTAACCACCCCACGATGAACACCTAAGCTTTTAGATTTTCCAACTCCTAAAACTTCGACCTTATTAAATTCATTTTTTTTCCCCACTAAAGCTACTATTTTAGTGGTGCCAATATCTAATCCAACTGAAATACTTTTTTCTTCCATAATGCTAAGGTGTTGAAGCTACAACTTGGTTTTTGTAGCTTAAATTTATTTTTTTGAAATGGTTTAAACTATCTTGAAGTGTCTGAAAAGCAAAAAATACTTTAAGCTTTTTAATCTTTTCTTTTATACGGTTAGCAGACCCAAATATTATTTTAAAATCGAATGATTTTAATTTTAATTGATATTGATTATCATTTAATCTAACACTCTTTAATTCTTCAGACAAAAAAGGATCTGCTTTTAGATTTTTGATTAGTAAAGCTGTCGTTTCTATTGAAATATTAGAAGATGTAGTTTTAAATTTTGGATATGGTACAGAATCAATATTATTAAAATTAAATAAAACACCATTTGCATCAGAGTAAACCGATGGAGTTGAATCAAATTTGAATAATGGTTTTCTATCGGTAATTAAAATAGACATAACTCCATCTGGAAGCAGAAAAATTTCTGTGTTTTCAACCTCTGGTATTTTATTCATTTTGCTTTCTAGTATATTCAAATCTAAACTATCTTTCTGCAAGCTGAACTTTGTTGATAAATTTTGTGTTAACAATTTATTAACCAAAGAATCATTTAATAAAAGGGGAGGTTTTGAATAATTAATATCCACTCTTAATTTATTTTTTTTACCATATTTATATTGTGAAAACCAATAGGTTCCAATAAAAATCAGACTACTTAACACAAAAAATAATATGGATCTATTTCGTTTCAAGTAATTACAAATTCATTTTTAAATTGTTTAATTTCTTCACCTATGTCTCCAGCTCCTAATATTGCGAAAATGGTCGCTTCACTTTTTTTTATTTCATTTTTAACTTGATTTTTTTGTATGTATTTTGCCTTTTTATTTGAAATACCTTCAAGTAAACTTTTCACATTAACACCCTCAATAGGGTTTTCTCTTGCTGGATATATATCTATAATTTTTACTTCGTCAAACTTATTTAATACAGTTTTAAAGTCATTCATAAAATCACGCGTTCTAGAGTATAGGTGTGGTTGAAATACAACACAATTTTTTTGTTTAGGATAAAAATCTTTGATAGCTTCAAAAACACTATTTATCTCAGAAGGGTGATGAGCATAATCATCAATAATATATGCATCTCTCCATCTATATAAATTCATTCTTCTATAAACTCCTGGAAAACTTTTTAGTGCTAAAAGTGCTTTATTTATATTTATTCCAGCCTGATCTGCCATAGCTATCGCCCCTATTGCATTATAAAGATTATGAATACCTATTTGATTGAAAAAAATATTTTTAAAATTTCCATTTGGTGTTTTCAGATCAAACCTATAACCATATTTAATTATTTGAACATTATAACCCTTGTAATCTGCGGGCACCTCTATTCCATAAGTCAATCCTGAAATAGGCAGTCCATGGGCTACAATTAACTTACCAGATACCTGTTTAGAAAACTGAAAAAAAGCATCTTCATAAATATCCTGAGTTTTATAAATATCTAAATGATCCGCCTCAATAGAAGTAATACATGCAAATGTTGGATTAAGGTGAAGGAAAGATCGATCATACTCATCCGCTTCTACGATGATTGATTCAGAACCAGTTTTGATTAAATTAGATAAATTATTGTTAAAAAAACCTCCCATTATTGAAGTAAATGATTGATTGGATTTATAAAATATGTGAGTCAATATAGAAGAGGTTGTAGTTTTTCCATGAGTTCCTGCAACAGCTAAAGTTTTCTTGTTATTACAGATTTTAGAAAGAAATTCTGCACGTTTACTTACATTATTTCCTTGTTTTTTATAAAATTCTAATTGTGGATGTGAGTTAGGAATTGCTGCTGAATAAATAATTTGAACCTCAGTTGATAGTAATAACTCATTCAATGCTGAAACGGAGTTATCAAATATAATATTTATACCCTTTTTAATAAGCTGATCAGTGATTTCAGATGATATTTTGTCATAACCATATACACTATAGCCATCTTTTAAACACAATCGAGCTAAGGCAGACATACCAACTCCCCCGATACCAATAAAATAGTAAATTTTTTCACTATCAGCTTTCATGAATTTCTATGATTTCATTCAAAATCTTTTGAGTTGCATCTGGTTTAGATAATCTTTTCAAATTTTTTTTTATTTGTTTTTGAATTGATTCATTTCTAACTATAAGTAATAGATTTTTTTGGAAATTTTCCTCTAGCTCTTTTTCTTCAATCATTAATGCAGCATTCTCTTTTACCAATGCCAAGGCATTATGATATTGGTGATTGGCGGTTACATTTGGAGAAGGGATTAGTAAAATAGGTTTTGCTACACAACAAAGTTCTGAGATAGTTCCTGCTCCTGCACGGGAGATTATAAAATCTGCAGCTGTATAAAGTTTATCCATTTTGGATATAAAAGGCTTAATAAATATGTTTTTTGAAGAAATTTTACTGTATTCTTTGTAATAAATTGATCCACATTGCCACAAAACTTGAAGATTCAATTTTTTGAAAAAATCTAGATTTGAAATGACCAATTGATTTATTCTTTTCGAGCCTAAACTACCTCCGATAACTACAAGTGTTTTCATTTTGGGATTTAAATCAAAATATAATTTTGCCTCATCATATGATCTTGAGTTAATTAGGTTAGCCCTAACAGGGTTTCCTGTCAAACATATCTTAGATTTAGGAAAAAAATTTTCCATTCCATTATAAGCAACACAAATTCTATTTGCATTTTTACTTAAAATACGATTGGTGATACCGGGATATGAATTTTGTTCTTGAATTATAGTAGGTAATCCAAGCCATTGTGCAACTTTTAATAACGGCCCACTGGCAAAACCACCCGTTCCAATTACCATGTTAGGTTTAAATTTTTTTATAATTAGGAATGAGTGAATAATACATACAAATAGCTTCAAAGGGAACAAAAAGTTTTTTACAGAAAAAGAACGTTGAAAACCACTAATCCAAAGTCCTTTTATTAAAAATCCTTCATTAGGAACCTTTTCCATTTCCATTTTATTTTTTGCTCCTACAAATAAAATATTAGATTTTAGATTCGTTTCCTTTATTCCCTTAGCTATCGCTAAAGCTGGATAAATATGCCCGCCGGTTCCCCCACCTGATATTATTAATTTAATAGGTTTCACTTAAAATACTTAAAGGGTTATTTTCATCTGAATGGTTTTCTCCTTTTTCAACTTTTCTTCCCGCACTAATACTCAAAATAATACCCATCGAAATACAAGTCATCCATGCAGAAGTTCCCCCACTGCTTATCATGGGTAAGTTTTGTCCAGTCACAGGAAGAACTTGCAAGGCCACTCCGATATTTGTAAAAGCTTGTAAAATAACAGGCACTCCTAAACCGATAACTGTCAGTTTCCCAAAAACATCTACAGTTTTATATGAAATAACCACTATTCTGAATAGCAGCAATATGTAAATCACTATTAAACCTACACCTCCTAATAGACCATATTCCTCGACTATTATTGCATATATAAAATCTGAAGAACTCTGGGGTAAGAAATTTTTCATTCTACTTTTTCCTGCTCCTAATCCAAAAATTTTTCCTGTCACAATTGCTGTTTTAGCCC
Source organism: Flavobacteriaceae bacterium (assembly GCA_045561915.1). Classification (GTDB taxonomy): domain Bacteria; phylum Bacteroidota; class Bacteroidia; order Flavobacteriales; family Flavobacteriaceae; genus MS024-2A. The sequence continues at coordinate 15,497 of JBJKWV010000013.1, read as the reverse complement.
TTGCTACTTGATAGTTACCATCTGCGCTTTTGCCACTTGTGAAATTCTCAATTCTGTTAATCCATGTATCCACACGATTAGAAAAAATTCCTGGAAAAATATTGATTAATAGAAAAAATAATAATATTGAAACAAATCCTATGCCTATAATATTGATCAAATACCTTATGGGGTAACCTGCTATAAAAGAAAGTATAAATACCATTATAAATAATAGCGATGCTGTTGATAAATTAGAAGGAAAAACAAGTAATACAATTATGAATACAGGAAACCAAAAACGTAATAATGAACTTTTAAATGTTGGCATTTCATTTCCAATTTTTGATAGGTAGGTTGCTGAATAAACCATCAAAACAACTGATGCCAAAGTCGATGTTTGAAAGCTTAATCCAACAATTGGTATTCTAATCCATCGACTTGCATTTGCTCCATCAATTACAGTTCCTTGAGATGCTGTATAAATAAGTAAGAGCATTACTACTGGAAGCATTAAAATCGAAATACCTTTAAAATATCGAAAGGGTATTCGATGAACAGAAATCATTAAAATAAAACCTATAACTAATATTATTAGATGCTTTAATAGGTATCCCCACGGAGTACCTTTACCTATAACATAAACCAAATTAGTACTAGCACTAAAAACAGGCAAGAACGAAAAAATAGCCAGTAAAGCTAAAATTCCCCACAATACTTTATCTCCTTTAAGTGCTTTAAACATAGCTTATAAATTCCTTACAGCGTTTTTAAATTGATTCCCACGATCTTCATAATTTTTAAATAAATCAAAACTAGCACAAGCAGGCGATAATAATACAGTGTCTTTAGCTTCAGAAACTTTGTAGGCAATTTTTACCGCTTCGATCATTGATTGTGTTTCGATAAAAATTTCACTTATATTTTCAAATGTATTTCTCAACTTTTCATTATCTAAACCAAGACAAATTATTGCTTTTGCTTTCTTTCGGACCATAGTGAGCAATTCATTATAATCATTCCCTTTATCAACCCCTCCAACAATCCAAACTAATGGACCTTTAATACTATCAATAGCAAAGAAGGTTGCATTAATATTGGTTGCCTTCGAGTCATTAATATAATCGACATGCTGAATAGTTAGTACTTTTTCCATACGATGTGGCGCCCCTTTAAAATTATATAAGCTGTCGCGAATTGATTCTTTACTTACATCCAATAAACTTCCTATTGTTGAGGCAGCCATCGCATTTAGTAAATTATGTCTTCCCGTTAATGAAAATTGAGCTGAATTAATCATGATTTTCTTTTTTTTATGTTTTATGATAATTTGATCTTCTTTTGTAGATACTCCTTCTAAATCTTCTCTTACATCTAATGGGATCTGTTGAGACTTTAGATTTTTCTTTTTTATTACTTTATTTAATACTGGATCTCCTGCATTAAAAAGAAAAAAATCTGTTTCGGATTGATTTCTCAAAATCTTAAGTTTTGACTTTATGTATTTATTAAAACTATAATTATATCGATCTAAATGATCCGGAGTAATATTTGTAATAACTGATATGTGAGGTGCAAATTCACGAATATCATCAAGTTGAAAACTACTGATTTCCAGGACGTAATAATCAAAATTATTTTTAGCAACCTGAAAAGCAAAACTATCCCCAATATTTCCCGCTATTCCAACATTCAAGCCTGAATCCTTCAAAATCTTGTATGTTAGCATAGTAGTTGTAGTTTTGCCATTAGTACCTGTTATTCCAATTAAAGTCGCAGATGTATAACGAGCAGCAAATTCTATTTCAGATATGATTTCTTTCCCTTCGTGAATTAATTTTTTGACTACATCAGAATCTGTTGAAATTCCTGGGCTTTTAATTATAAAATCAGCAGATTTGATATATTCAATTGAATGCTTTCCAGCTTCAAATTGAATACCTTGTTTGCTTAAAAAGTCTTTTAAATTTTTATCTATCTCATTTTTATCGGAAACAAACACATCGAATCCTTTCTTTTTCCCTAAAATTGCTGCACCAATTCCACTCTTTCCTGCTCCTAATATGACTATTTTACTCATCATCTCACTTTAAGGGTTACGATAGTAAGAACTGCCAAAATGATTCCTAAAATCCAAAAGCGTGAAACAATTTTACTTTCATGATAGCCAAGTTTCTGAAAATGATGATGAAGAGGTGCCATCTTAAATATACGTTGTCCAACTCCCGTTTTAGTTCGTGTATATTTAAAATAGCTAACTTGCATAATTACTGATAAAGTCTCAATAAAAAACACCCCACATAACAATGGAATTAATAATTCTTTTCTAACTATTATAGCTATTACAGATATTACGGCTCCTAGCGTCAAACTTCCTGTATCACCCATAAAAATTTCAGCGGGGTAGGCATTGAACCACAGAAATCCTATTAGTGATCCTAAAAAAGCAGATATAAAAACAACAATTTCTCCGACATTGGGTATGTACATGATATTTAAATAAGAAGCAAAATTGATATTACCCGAAACGAAAGAAAAAACTGCTAAAGCAAATATTATAATTGCTGAAATTCCAGCCGCTAAGCCGTCTATTCCATCAGTAAGATTTGCACCATTTGAAACAGCGGTTATTATGAAAATCACAATTGGTATAAATACTAGCCATGTAAATTTAGAGTCAATACCCATCCAATCAATAAGCATGTGATAATCAAACTCGTTATTTTTAAATAGTGGAATAGTCGTCAAAGTTGCTTTAATGTCATTTTTATGTAAAGAAATGTCATCTAAACTTTCAATTACATTGCTAACAGTATTGACATCTGCTCTGACTTTTACATCTGGATGAAAAAAGAGTATTGCTCCTATGAATGCACCTAATAAAACTTGTCCAACGACTTTAAATCTACCTTGCAAACCTTCTTTATTTTTCTTAAATATTTTAATGTAGTCGTCAAGCCATCCTATAAAACCCATCCAAATCACTGTAATTAATAAAAGAATAATGTAGATATTATCTAAACGGGCAAGTAATAATACTGGCATTAGAGTACTAAAAATGATTATTAATCCTCCCATAGTTGGGGTTCCCTCTTTTTCCTTTTGTCCATCTAGTCCCAAATCTCGTATGTTTTCTCCTATTTGTTGTCTTCTTAAATAGCTGATAATTTTTTCCCCAAAAACCATAGAAAAACCCATTGAAAATATAATTGCAATGGCAGATCTAAATGAAATATATTGAAATACACTTGCACCTGGAAATTGGTATTTTTGTTCTAAAAATTCAAATAAATTATATAGCATATCTAGTCTGTTTTTAAAAATATTTTTTTTGCAACCTGGATATCACTAAATGGATAATAACGCCCATTAATCTCCTGATGAGTCTCATGTCCTTTACCAGCAATTAGAACAATATCGCCTTCACGAGCCAATTGATATGCCATAGCAATAGCTTCTTCTCTTAAAGTTATCTTTAATGTTTTTTTGAAATGTTCTTCAGATACTCCCATAACCATCTCTGAGATAATCTGTCCTGGATCCTCTTCTCTTGGATTATCAGATGTAAAAATAACTTTATCACTATATTTTGCTGCTGTATGACCCATTAGTGGTCGTTTTTCTTGATCTCGATTTCCACCACAGCCCAAAAGCGTTATAAGTGTTTCATTTCGAGTACGTATAGTATTAATAGTTCCTAAGACATTTTCAAGAGCATCTGGTGTATGAGCATAGTCAATTATTACAGTAATATTCTTGGGAGTTTGAAACAATTGAAAACGACCTTCAACACTATTCAGACAACTAATTTGCTTTAAAATATCTAATTGTGATAAATTAAAAAGTTCTGCAACAGCATAAACAGCCAAAAGATTTTGTAAATTAAAATTCCCAACTAGACTAGTCCAAACTTCTTTATTTTTTATTTTTATGAGCATTCCAGAAAATTGACTCTCAAGAAGTTTTGCTACAAAATCTGCATTCTGTTTTAAAGAGTAAGTATATTTTTTTGCTTTAGTATTTTGGAGCATAAAAACACCATTTTTATCATCTAGATTAGTTAATGCAAATGCATTACGAGGTAGAGTATCAAAGAATAATTTTTTGGTATCCCTATAATTTTTAAAATTCCCATGATAATCTAAATGTTCATGCGTTAAGTTTGTAAATACCCCTGCAGAAAATGATAGACCTTCTATTCGATACTGATCTATTCCATGTGAAGAAACTTCCATAAAACAGTGATTTAATCCTAATTTCACCATATTATGAAGGTGTTTATTTAGAGCTAAAGCGTCAGGAGTAGTGTGACTGTTCTTAATAATTTTATTTCCATACTGAATCTTTACTGTTGATAATAAACCACAATTGTACCCCTGATTAGTAAATAATTCATACAGTAGGGAAGTAATAGAGGTCTTACCATTAGTTCCAGTTATGCCTACCAGATTTATCTTTTTGGAAGGATTGTCGTAATAATTAGAAGCCAGAATACCAATTGCCTTGGATGTATTTCTAACCAAAACATAAACGATATTCTTATCGATCTTTTTAGGAATTTCTTCACAAACAATTGCTATTGCTCCTTTTTCAATTGCCTCTGGAATAAACTCATGTCCATCAAATCTAAGGCCTCTTTTCGCAATATATAAGCTGTTCTTTTGAATGGTCCTGCTATCAAAACTCAAAAAAGAAACATTTAAAGAAGGGTTTCCGTAAATACTTTCTATAGCAACCTTGTACAATATGTCTTTAAGTGTTTTTATGTTAATTCTAAAATTATATTTTGATTATTTTTGATTTGAGTTCCAGGTTTTATAGATTGTAATTTGACTGATCCTGACCCATTCACTTTTACATTTAAACCTGTTTTTTTGAGTTTTTGAATAGCCTCCGTTTTAGATAATCCTGTAACATTTGGTACAATACTTTTTAGGTTTTCATTTAGAGTTTGAATATCTTTTTTAGGTACTTTTACTTCATAAGGAATATTATTGAATATTTTTTTTGCTATAGTTTTAAATACCGGTGCAGCTACAGTTGCTCCATAATAGCCAATATTTTTGTTAGGTTTATGAATAACCACAATACTCGAATATTTTGGTTTTTCCACAGGATAGTATCCCACAAAACTTGATATGTATTGAATATTATTTGTTGTGTAATCAACCTGTCCGGTTCCAGTTTTTCCTGCCATTGAAAGTAATGGATCTTTAATGCTATGGGCTGTTCCCCAATCCTTGTCTATAACATTAAACATCATTTTATTGACTTTTCTTAAAGTTTCATCTGAACAAATCGAAGGATTTAAAACCTGTTTAGAAAAAACTTGGGTAGGAGAGTTTCCAAAATGGCTAATTTGATTTAAAAATCTAGGTTTTACCATTTCACCTTCATTGGCAATTGCATTATAAAAAGTTAATATTTGGAGTGGGGTAAAACTTACACCATATCCGTAAGCCATCCAGGGCAAGTCTAAACCATCCCAATCAGAATCTTCAGGATAAGGAATCTTTGGTATACCCTCACCAAGAATAGGAAGACCCAAAGGCTTGTTAAGTCCCATATTATACAATCTATCAACAAATTGCCTAGGATTACTTTTATAATTATCGTATATGATTTTAACTAATCCTACGTTTGATGAAACCTCAAAAGCTTTAGATGCTTTTAAGATTCCATAACCACCCCTTTTAGAATCCTTAACCTTGTACTTACCATAGAATAACATTTCTCCTTTTCCAGTATCCACCAAAGACTCTTCATCGATAACGTTATCCTCTAGAGCTGCAATCATTCCCATCAATTTAAAAGTGGAGCCAGGCTCAAATGTCTCACCAACTGCATAATTTAATTTTTCGAAATACTTGCCCTCTTTAGTTCTACCGAGATTAGCAATCGCTTTAATAGCTCCAGAATTGACTTCCATTACTACTACTGTTCCATGATCAGCTTCAAATTTTTCAAGTTGGGTCAGCAAAGCATTATGAGCAATATCTTGAATATTAACATCAATGGTAGTAAACAAATCAAATCCTTCGGTGGGCTCTTTTTCATTTGAATCACTGATTGGCTTCCAATGTCCGTTAGCAATTTTTTGTTTTAACCTTAGGCCTTTATCACCTCTTAAATATTTTGAAAATGCTCCTTCCAAACCTACTCTAAAATAAGTGCCATCCTTATCTTTTTTTTCATAACCTATTGTTCTCTCTGCTATCTTACCAAGTGGATTTTCCCTTTTAATTTCTTCTTCTACAATCAATCCACCCTTATAAACATTTTCATTAAAAATTGGAAAACTTTTATATCTCTTTAATTCATTATAGGAAAGGTTTTTATCTATGAATAAGTATCTGTTTTTTTTAATACGAGCCTCCTCCAAAGTTTTTAAAATTTCACTAGATGATATTTTAACAAGGTTTGAAATGGAATCTGCCAAAGCCTCCTTCTTTGAATTAAATAAATATGAATTAGGTGTAACTGCGTCCCAATATAATTCGTAACGGGATACTGAGGTAGCTAAAATATTTCCATCTGCTGCATATATATTTCCACGACCAGGTTCTAAAACAATATTTTTAACTAATGCTTCAGGTGAAAGACTAATTTGCAGTTTATTTTCATAAAACTGTATGTAAATAAGTTTACTAATTAATAATATGGCAAATACAAATAGCCCAATTGCAATCATGTAAAACCTATGCATTAAATACTTGAAATTTGTGGGCTTGTCATTCATTTGAAATAATTATTTTAATTGGTGGGCTTGAAGCAGGACCAACTCCATTTTCTGCTAAAATTTTTGTAACAGTTGATTCTTTCTTTAAAATCAAAAGTTGCTTTTTAACTTCAATAAATTCACTTTTCAACTCTTTGATTTCCATATTTAAAGAAGCTATTTTAAATATTTTTTTATCTGCATTATGACCACTTGAAATCATGATTACGGCTAAAAATGAAAGAAATAATATCATTCGCCAATTTTTAAGAGCATCGTCTTTTACTAAAAATTCAATATTGAGTATGGATCTTAAATTATTCATTTCTTCTCTCCAATTCTTAATTTTGCACTTCGGGCTCTTGAATTATTTTTTATTTCTTCTTGACATGGTACTTTTAATTTTCCAATCTTAAACAAAGGGCTTAATGAATTCCCAAAAAAATCTTTTTCCTCTTTGCCTTCAAAATTTCCACTTTTGATAAATCTTTTTACAAGCCTGTCTTCTAAAGAATGATACGATATACACACTAGTCTTCCACCAGGCCTAAGCATATCTGCAGATTGCTTTAAAAAAGCTTTTAATACGCTTAACTCATTATTAACCTCGATTCGAATTGCTTGAAAGATTTTAGCTAAAAATTTATTCTGAGATTTCATAGGCACTAGTGGGATTAGGATATTTATTAAATCTTTTGTTGTTTCAATTTGATATTCACTACGAGCGCTAACAATTATTTCAGCTATTTTTTTGGAATTTCTCAATTCACCATAATTAAAAAGTAATTTTGATATTGCATCTTTGGGATATTGATTTAAAACGTGAAAGGCATCTAAATTTTGAGATTGATTCATCCTCATATCTAATCTACCCTCATTTCTTATTGAAAACCCACGGTCCCCATTATCAAATTGATAAGAAGAAACTCCAAAATCAGCCAAAATTCCATCAACAAATTTTACTCTATGATATTTTAAATATTGAGTAAGGTGACTGAAATTTGCCGCTACAAATTCAAACCTTGAATCATCTATTCTGTTTGTATATGCATCATTGTCTTGATCAAAACCAAATAGTCGTCCACTTTCGCTCAACAAACTCATAATTTCTTTGGAGTGTCCGCCACCGCCATAGGTGACATCTACATAAACTCCTTCAGATTTGATTTTTAACCCCTCTAGAGTCTCTTTAAGTAAAACTGGATTATGATATTGCATCATCATTTTTATCTCCCATAACTTCTTCAGCCAAAAGACCAAAATCAACTGTAGCCTCGTCTATAGCTTTTTCATAGAGTACTTTATCCCATATTTCAAGAATATTAACTGCAGAGGAAACCACAATTTCTTTATCAATCTGAGCATGTCTAATCAAATTCTTAGGAATCAAAATACGCCCTGAATTATCCATTTCAACTGTTTTTACACCAGCAGTAAAACGTCTTATAAAATCATTATTTTTTTTATTAAATCGATTTAACCTGTTCACCTTCTCCATGAGCATAGTCCATTCCTGTAATGGATAAAGTTCCAGGCAGGGATTAAATACCGCCCTTTTTAAAACAAAACTCTCATTAATCATAATTGATAATTGCTTTTTTATAGCAATCGGCATCATAATTCGTCCTTTGGCATCTGCTTTACACTCGTATGTTCCAATTAGGTGCTGCACAACTCTATTTCGATTTATATCAAATATAATTTTAATTTACCACTTTTTACCACAAATTACCACATTGTTAATAAGTTTTTACCATACGCTTAATGAATCTTAAAGCATTTGCACGCTAAATAAAATCAGTCGCTAAATTGTAATTGTCTATCTTTAAACATTAATTTTGTGTTGAGACTGACATAATGAGAACAATCATTCAAGAAGAAGAATTTCGATATATAGAGTCAGGTAAAGGGAAACCTTTAATTATTCTTCACGGATTAATGGGTGGGTTAAGTAATTTTGAAGGAGTATTAGATTATTTCCCAAAAAAAGGATATCAAGTTATTATCCCTGAATTACCCGTTTATAGCTTACCTGTCTTAAACACATCGGTCAAATCCTTATCAGAATTTCTTTTACAATTTGTTGAGTTCAGGGGTTTAAAAAATTTTGTTCTATTAGGAAATTCTCTCGGCGGACACGTTGGTTTACTTTTCTCAAGAAATCATCCAGAACTGGTAAAAGGTCTTATACTAACTGGCAGTTCTGGTTTGTATGAAAATAATATGGGGGATGGTTATCCCAAACGTGGAGATTATGATTATATTAAAAAAAAGAGTGAAGCAGTTTTTTACGATTCTAAAATAGCTACAAAAGAGATTGTTGATGAAGTTTTTGAATCCGTAAATGACCGAAATAAATTAGTTCGAACTTTAGCTTTAGCAAAAAGTGCCATTCGGCATAACATGTCAAATGATTTGCCAAAAATGAATACCCCAACGGCTATAATTTGGGGTAAACAAGATAAAGTAACACCACCAAGTGTTGCTAAAGAATTTAATACTTTACTTCCCGATTCAAATTTATATTGGATCGATAAATGTGGACATGCCCCTATGATGGAACATCCATATGAATTCAATAAAATTCTAAAGGATTGGCTTGGAAATAGAAATCTTTAGAAAGTATGCATATCAAATCTGCTAAATTTGTAATTAGTAATTCTGAAATTTCTAAATGTCCTCAAAGCTCAATACCTGAATATGCCTTTATAGGCAGATCAAATGTTGGAAAATCTTCATTAATCAATTCACTTTGTAATAAAAAAAAACTAGCTAAAACATCCTCAAGACCAGGAAAAACTCAATTAATAAATCACTTTTTAATCAATGAAAATTGGTACTTAGTTGATTTACCAGGATATGGTTATGCTCGAGTTTCTAAAGCCCAAAAAAAAATATTCCAAACATTTATAACTAAGTACTTTAAATATCGTACTCAATTGGTCAATGCATTTTTACTTGTTGATATTCGTCATGAGCCGCAGTCTATAGATTTAAAATTTATGGAGTGGCTAGGAGAAAATTTGATTCCATTTTCGATAGTATTTACCAAAGCAGACAAATTAAATAGTAAATCTATTGAAAAAAACATTAATGATTATAAAAGTAAAATGCTAATATCAAATTGGGAAGAAATACCTCCTATATTCATAACCTCTGCACAGAATAAGTCTGGCAGCAATGAAATATTGAGTTACATCAATCAACTAAACATTGATTATTTTGATAAAATTTCTAGTTAATCTTTTTTATTTTAAGTTTTTCAGCAAAGTATTCACAGAAATCTTTCATTGTAGCTGTCATTTTTTCATCATTCGTAGCTCTGTAAAAAGTATCACTTAATGAAACTAAAGTTTGATGAAAAAATAATTTCATTTGGTCCACGGGCATATCTTTAACCCATAAGTCCATTTTTAATGATTCTTGATTTTCTGAATCCCAAAATGAAAGCAAAATCGCTTTTGTATCCATATCTGAAATTCCACCATCTTGGGCTGTCCATTTCATCTCCTCTGGAATATTATTTTCATCCAAGTTAATATTGATTGAAACTTGAGTTTTTTTCTTAATAGCCATTATTGTTTAGGTTTATATCTTGATTGATTAAAGATTTTTTGAAAGGACATATTTAATAGTTTTTGAAGAGGAAAATCAGGGTTTTGTTCGTGGAAACTACGTATGATTTGCCAGCCAATCCACCGCCCTATTTTTCCTGGAGATTCATTGTCTAATTGTAGATAGAATTTTGAGAAGGGTGCTGGCTCAATAAAACGCTCAACCAATTCAATATCAGTGCTATATAAGAGCTGTTTTTCAATAAAAAATTTCCATATATGAACTTCATTTTTTATAACCCAATCTAATTCGTTTTTCGAATAAGCAATTTTGATAGTATCTTCATCTTTAGGCAATAGTATATCTTGTAAAAAAAGTTTTTTTCCTTCATATATCATATAAGCAAGAAAAGTCCGATTGTCAAGTGGAGGAATGACATAAGCACTAAATTTTTCAATAATTTGAGAAGGTATATATTTTTGGTCTAATTCTTTCCGGATATAGTTGGGTATCCCTTCGTAAAGAATATTGTCAGACCCAAGAAAGGTGTCTAGAGAAATTAAAAGTAAACTATCAGAATATACAGTCTTAATCTGATAGTCAACATTATTAGTAAGGGTAATTACTTGTGGAATTTTTGTTGAAGGAAAATAATATTTTATATGCTTAAATAAATTAGAAACTTTCTTTTCAAGGGGTCTAATATCATCATAAACTTTAATAACTGCATCTTGAAGCAATATTTGTAATGTGTCTTTTTGTCTATTTATCCAAACACTATCAGAAAATTGTTTTGGAAATAAAAAAGGATATTCTTTTTTTAAATCTGGAATAACATCTGGTTTTTGATTGTAAAATTTTAAATCGAAACGCTCGAAAGTTAAATCAACCTTTATTGATTCAATATCAGATTCATTGCTATTATTTGTAGCACAGGACAAAAAAAACAAAGACAAAATTAGAATGCTTTTAACTAAACATAAAAATGAATAAATATTTTCAAGTCTCGAATTAAGATTTGCAATCATGCCTATAAAAAAATGTATTTTTATTCAAATTTAGTTTCTATAAATGATTTAATTATGAAATCTGGAAGAAAAGTAAAAAATCATATTATTGAGTGGTTAAAAAGTTATTTAAATGATTCAGGAATGAATGGTTTTGTAATTGGAATCTCAGGAGGTGTTGACTCTGCAGTAACATCAACACTTTGTGCTAAAACAGGCCACGAAGTTCTTTGTCTCGAAATGCCTATTTTACAAGATTCAGGTCAAGATAATCGTGCTAAAAACCACATAGATTGTTTAAAAAGAAATTTCCCTAATGTAGCTTCACATAGAATATCACTTGATAAAGTATTTTTATCTTTTCAAGAGTCTATTCCACCTACAGAAAAAAAAGACAATCATTTTCTGAGCCTGGCTAATACACGTGCGAGACTTCGTATGACAAGTTTATATTATTTTGCAGCATTAAATAAATATTTAGTTGCTGGTACAGGTAATAAGGTTGAAGACTTTGGAGTAGGTTTTTATACCAAGTATGGTGATGGGGGGGTTGATCTAAGTCCAATTGCTGATTTAAACAAAACACAAGTTTTCGAATTATCCAATCATTTAGGTGTTAGTGAAGAAATTAGGAATGCAAAACCTACAGATGGTCTATGGGGAGACAATCGCACTGACGAAGATCAATTAGGTGCTTCTTATCCTGAACTAGAATGGGCTATGGAAAATTATAAAAACATAGCTGAAATAAATAATTTATCAGATCGTCAAAAAGTGGTAATGGACTTATATGTAAAATTTCACAAACAGAATCAACACAAAATGAAATCTATTCCTGTTTGCCAAATACCAAAAAAGTTTTTGTGAAAAATACTTTATATAACTCGGTTCAATTTTTTAGAAAGTAATTTTTTAAGACTTTGATATTGCATTACCTCTTCTAAGAATTCTGTATCTTCTTCACTAGAATTGAGCTCATCAACAGTGTTCATTAGGTTTTTTATTTTTTGATCTACTAGAAGTCTTCTAAATGTTAAGATTGTTTCACTTACTAATTGTCCAACGACACTTTTTCTATCTTTTACAAAAATATTTTTCTTCTCCCAGTTGTGAAGTTGATGTTCCTCATCGGCTAAAAGAATATCTGTTAAAATTTTCCCCAAAATAGGATCCTCTTGATGAATAATTTTTTCAGGCTGAACCTTTCCCTCAACTTGGAACTTTTCAATTAACTGATTATATAAAGACTGGAATTCTGGCTGAATCATTTCAACTTCATCTTGCTGAAGATCTAAGAAAACCTTTTCATATACCTTTGAGTGAACTGTTTTGGATTCCTCAATTAAGTTTCCATCTTTATCAGAAGAAACTAAGAGTTCATCAAAAGAGGCGTCATCATTTCCATACTGTATTAGAATACTTATTATTTGTTTTTCAAGTAGTATGATTGGATTTGTTAGCTTAGGTTTGTTGTCATTCCTTAGTGCTGGTGAAGCTTGTTGATTTAAACCATTATTAATTTTTCTTAAAGGAGCGGATTTTTTATTTTTTTCCTGAGCAAGAGCATTAAATAAAACAGCTTCAGAAACATCCATTTTATTAGCACATTCCCTTAAATAAATCTCTTGTTTAATTTTATCAGGAATTTTGGATATACTTTGAACAATTTCACGAACTGTAGATGCCTTTTTTATAGGGTCGTTGTCTGCTTTCTCTAATAAAAGATCTGTTTTAAACTGAATAAAATCCTTAGCCTGTTCAGATAAATAGACTTTAATTTCCTCTAAACTGTGTGACTTAGCAAAACTATCCGGATCCTCACCTTCTGGAAAAGAACAAATTCGGACATTCATTCCCTGCTCAAGAATGAGATCAATTCCGCGAATAGCAGCATTAAGACCAGCTGCATCTCCATCAAAAAGGACCACAATATTAGATGTCAATCTTCTTATTAATCTGATTTGTTCAGGTGTAAGAGCAGTACCAGATGAAGAAACAATATTTTCTACCCCACTTTGATACATCTGAATAACATCAGTGTAACCCTCTACCAAATAACAAATATCTTCTTTTGCAATAGCTTTTTTGGCCTCAAATATTCCATATAAAATTTGACTTTTGTGATAAATATCACTTTCTGGTGAATTAAGGTATTTTGCTATTTTTGAAGTAGATGAAAGAATCCTACCGCCAAAACCTTGAACTCGTCCCGCCATACTTCGTATTGGAAACATTACTCTTCCACGAAAACGATCTACTTTCCCTCGTTCATTTTTAATAACTAAGCCTGTGTCATAAATATTTTTTTCTAAATAACCTGCTTTAGTAGAAGTTTTAAAAAAATAATCTATTTGATTAGCTGCATATCCCAAACCAAAAAAACGAATTGTCTCATCAGAAAAACCCCTTTCTCTAAAATAGCTTAAACCAATAGCAACACCTTCTGGCAACTCCCATAAGTCCTTAGAAAATTGTTCTTGAGCAAATTTATTAACAATATATAGGCTTTCTTTTTGGTTGATCTTTTCTTTTTCTTTTTCACTCTGTTCTGTCTTCTCAATTTCTATGTTGTATTTTTTTGCTAAAAACTCAATTGCCTCTGGGTAAGTGAAATGTTCATGTTCCATTAAAAAAGCCACTACATTACCTCCTTTGCCACTACTAAAATCTTTCCATATCTGTTTTACAGGTGATACCATAAAACTTGGAGTCCTTTCTTGAGAAAATGGGCTGAGCCCTTTGAAATTTGAACCTGACTTTTTTAAAGTAACAAAATCTCCTATAACCTCCTCTACACGAGCAGCCTCATAAACTTGATCTATTGTACTTCTTGAAATCAAAAAAAGGTGTTTTTATAAATTTAAAAAAATTCTAACTAAACTCTAAGGAGAATTATGGTGTTTTATATCTTTCGTTCAATAACAAACCCAACCATCCTTTCAAGGGCATCACGATATTCACTTTTTGGGAATTCGAATAACAACTTTAAGGCTTTTTTTTGATAATCCTCCATTCTTGCTTTAGCAAAATCTAATCCTCCTTTATCTTTAACTAATTGAATTAATTCATTTACTTTTATCCTGTCTTTATTAAAGTTTTTAAATATATTTTTAATTTTCCGTCTTTCAGAGAATGTGGAATTGTTTATGGCATAAATAAGAGGAAGTGTCATTTTTCTTTCCTTTATATCTATGCCTAAAGGTTTGCCTATTTTTTCTTCACCATAATCAAAAAGATCATCTTTAATTTGAAAAGCCATTCCTAGATGCTCACCAAATTGATGCATTTTATGTAATTCTTTTTCACTGCAATTAACAGACTTAGCCCCAATTGCACAACAAGAAGCAAGAAGGATTGCTGTTTTTTGACGTATAATATTATAATAAATATCTTCAGTAATATTTAAGGTTCGAGCTTTTTCAATTTGTAAAAGTTCTCCTTGACTCATCTCACGAACAGCAACAGATATAATTTTTAAAATATCAAAATCTTCATTTTCAATAGACAATAATAATCCCTTAGATAAAAGATAGTCACCAACTAATACTGCAATTTTATTTTTCCATAGTGCATTGATTGAGAAAAATCCACGTCGCTTATTACTCCCATCTACTACATCATCATGAACTAGGGTAGCCGTATGAATTAATTCTATTACCGAAGCACCTCTATACGTCCGCTCGTTAATCTTACCCTTACCTAACATTTTAGCTACCAGAAAAACAAACATGGGTCGCATCTGCTTACCCTTCCTGTTTACAATAAAATGGGTTATTCTATTAAGCAGAGCAACTTTAGACGACATTGACTTAGTGAATTTCTCTTCAAAGAGATCCATTTCGTCATATATTGGTTCTTTTATTTGCTCAACAACTTTCATATTAGAAAGATACCATTTCTAAAGATATTGGAAGAATTTCATTATTGCTTTTAATTTGATTGCTGCTTATTGGCTAGTTGACCACAAGCAGCTGCAATATCTTCTCCTCGAGAACGCCTATAGGTTACATTAATTTTTGCCTTTGAAAGTGCTTTTAAATATGATTCAATAACCTCAACAGGAGCTTCATTCATCGAGGATTTATCTATTGGATTGTATTGAATTAAGTTAACCTTAGAAGGAATTTGATGACAGAATTTTACTAAAGCCTGAATATCTTCCAGCTTATCGTTGATTCCTTCCCAAATAACATATTCATAAGTAATTGGTTTATTAGAATATTCATACCAAAACTTTA
>JBJKWV010000012.1:0-30155 GCA_045561915.1 Flavobacteriaceae bacterium | reverse complement strand
AATTCTCCTTTTTCTGGACAATTTATGCGCATGGCAGATCAATTTCAAGGGAGTATAGAGGCAGATAAAGAAAGTCCCTTGCAATTAAGATCACTCTATACATTACCAAATTTTCAATTTGTTATACCTGAACCAGCATTAAGGGGGAAATTTGATATTGTCAGAGCAGATTCTCAAGGTGAATCAATACAAAATGCACTTCGTCTGGAGGTCCAATCTCAGGGAGAAAGTAAGATAGTTACACTCCTTGGTGGAAAGGGGGTTGTTAATGATCCTAAAAATATAAAACTTGCTGGCCTAGACTTTTTTTTACAATTTGGATCTAAAGCATTAGAGTTACCTTTTTCAATAAAATTAAATGATTTTATAGCTGAAAAATATCCTGGAACCGAAAAAAGTTACTCTTCTTTTATGAGCAAGGTTAGTGTTGAAGATGATGAACCTTTTGACTATGATATCTATATGAATCATGTTTTAGATCATAAAGGATATCGGTTTTTTCAGGCTTCTTTCAATCCTGATGAAAAAGGAACTATTCTTTCTGTTAATCATGACTGGTGGGGAACCTACATTACATATTTTGGGTATATTTTACTCTATTTAAGTATGCTAGGGATCTTTTTTATAGGTAAAACTCGATTTAAGGAGATGTCAAAAGCACTGGATAAAATCAATCAAAAAAAGAAAGCATTAATAATTATTTTGCTCCTTTTTGTTTCAGAAATATTTAACCTTTCTGCCCAAACGACTATTCATCAGCAAAGTGGGGCAATTGATTTTGATTCCATTATCCAGGCAGATGCTTTTTCTGAAAAGCACGCTAAAAAATTTGGAGAATTAATAATTCAGGACTCTGGTGGACGAATGAAACCAGCTAATACTTTTTCCTCTGAACTTTTACGAAAAGTCAGTAAAAATGATACATATAAAGGGCTAAATTCCGATCAGGTATTATTATCAATTATGAATAATCCTGCGGTTTGGTATAATATACCTTTAATTTATTTAAAGCGAGGCAACGATAGCATTCGGAAATTAACTGGTATCAAATTAAAAGAGTCAATCTTCAGAAAAAAGGCAGAATATGCTCCATTGATATCTTTTTTTGATAAGCAAGGCAACTATAAATTAGCCACACCACTTGAAGAAGCATATCGAGCTGCCTTTCCTAATCAATTCCAAAAAGACTTTATTGAATTAGATCGCCGTGTTAACCTCCTTTACTCAGCCTTGGAGGGTAAAGTAATGCGCATATTTCCTATTCCTAATGATAAAAACAATAAATGGGTATCTTTTCCAGAATTAACTGAAGCGAACTTTACTGGAAAAGATTCACTTTATGTTCGTAATATTTTACCATTATATTTTCAATCTCTTAGATTAGCTCAAAATGATAATGATTACGAACAGGCTGACAATTTACTTGAAAGTATTTATGGTTTTCAAAAGAAGTTTGGAAGCGAAGTGCTTCCATCAAAGGATACCATTAAGGCTGAAATTGCATATAACAAATATGATATTTTTAAAAAACTTTATAGTTGGTATATCTATGCAGGCACCTTATTCTTTATTATTTTGATCATTCAAATATTTAAACCCAATCGATATATTATTTTTTTAGTAAAAGCCTTCAAGAATATTTTAATAGTTTTATTTCTCCTGCATACCCTAGGACTTATTGCTCGGTGGTATATTTCAGGTCACGCGCCATGGAGTGACGCGTATGAGTCTATGATATATGTAGCTTGGGCGACGCAATTTTTTGGTTTGTCTTTTGGAAGAAAATCTGATATAACAATGGCTTCTACTGCATTTGTGACAGGGATGATTCTAATGATTGCACATTGGAATTGGATGGATCCTGCTATAGCTAATCTAGTTCCAGTATTAGACAGTTATTGGTTGATGATTCATGTTGCAGTAATAGTTGGAAGTTATGGCCCTTTTGCCTTGGGTATGATAATTGGTGGTGTTTCTTTGCTGTTAATGTTAATGGCATCAAGTAAAAATAAAAAGAAAATAAAGCTCCAGATTAAAGAGCTTACAATTATTAACGAGCTTTCCCTAACTGTTGGTTTAATAATGCTTACAATTGGTAATTTCTTGGGTGGTATGTGGGCTAATGAGAGTTGGGGCCGATATTGGGGTTGGGATCCAAAAGAGACTTGGGCTCTAATTAGTATTATGGTTTATGCATTTGTTATCCATATGAGATTGATTCCTGGTCTTCGCGGTGCTTGGATTTTTAACCTAATGAGTATTGTTGCTTTTGCTAGCATTATGATGACATATTTTGGAGTAAATTTTTATTTGGTTGGTCTGCATTCATATGCTAGTGGAGATAAAATTATTACACCAAACTTTGTATATTATTCTATCTTATTCGTTGGACTTTTAGGGACAGCCTCTTATTTCAAATCTAGAAGAATTTATTGAAATGTGTTTAATAAGTTGTGTTTTATAAAACTTGAACTTAAAATATAATGAATTTATGAATAGTGTTAAGGATAATAAAACTAAAATAACTTGGTTGATTTATTCAATTACTGGTTTACTACTTTTAGGATTAGGACTTTCTCTTCTTGGAGAGGCTATTATATTTAAAATGGAAAAAGATATTAAATGGTTTTATTGGGGAACCCTTTCTTTAGTTGTATTTAATAGTGGAATTTGTTTTGTTGCCGAAGCAATAATTATAAAAATTAAAATGCAGCGATAAATTCGTCCTCATCACATCCTTTTAAGATTTCCTCAAAAGATTTTTGAATTATAGCTTCAGCTTGACTAGATTCAAAACCTAGACCTATTACAAGTCGATGCATTAGTTGTTTTTCTGCTTCATCGGCAATATGATCCGCAAATACCATTCTTGCAAGGTCATATAAACGTTCCAATCGAATTTGTTTTGTTGACGGAGGATTAATAGGATAATCATTTATGTTTTCAATAATAGAAGCTACTTCAGCATCTTCTATTTCTAAGTTTATTGCAGTTCGATTAATAAAAGCTTGTTCTTCATCAGATATATTACCATCAGCGAGTGCTATTCGGACAATGGCAGCAAAATGGTCTCTATTCCTTAATTTAAACTTAGATGTATATAAGGTTGAAAATGACATAAATTAATTTTTTACTAAATATAAAAATTGAATTGTTATAGAGTTTTCTTTTTTTGATAATTTTTTAAAATCAGTTTGTTTTAGTCATGTTAGCTATATACTTGTAGTGGTTTTTATTAACCATACTGCCTTTTTTTGAACTTTTCTTAGATATATTATATATTTTATTTTGAACAGAAGCAATTGTTGTTTTTAGTATTGGATTTAATTTTTTTTCGTTTACTAGTTTTTTTATCAATTCAGAAAAACGAATTTGTAATACCATTTCAGATTCATCAAGAGCATCAATATTTTTGAAATAACTATGAAATAAATGATCTATTAATATCTCTGGACTTAGTCCATTACCAATTAGGGTTTTTTTAGTTGACAGCATACGATTCAGTCTCTGTGCACTTAATATTTGATTTAATGCTGCGAATTGTAAGTTTTGAATAGTTTTCAATCCTCCTTCAGGTTTAATCTTAGAGATTAACTCCGGATCGATAAGCCACGATTGTGTTTGCCACAGATTATCATCTAAAAAATCTAAAGCTTTTTTTTGTGAAGTAATATTTAGATTTTGATAGGGTATATTGTCCTGTCCCTTGACCATAATCGTCTCATTTATCCCACCTATCAATTTAATTACATGATAAATATACCTTCTGTATACTCCAATCATCTCATTGTAAAGTTCATTTAGATTTTCAAAGGATTGATCTTTTTTTGTCGTCCATTTGTCAAGATTCTTTGCAACTATTTTTAAATTTTTTAAACCATATTCACTTGCCTTGATAGGATCATCTCCTATATTTTCTGTTTGTGTATTAGGATCATTTCCTCCTGACCCATACATATAAATGGGATTCATGCTTCTTTCACTTATAAATTGTTTCAAAAAAACTTTTTCCGTTTCTAAAGTTTCCATATCAAAAAATCTATAGCCCCATTCAATTGAATATTCATCATAAGGCCCTAATTGTCGAATGTAATTTATATTTAGATCTCCTGGTTGTGCAACATAATTATATCTGGCATAATCCATAATAGATGTAGCAATTCCATTCTTTTGTGTGAATGAACCTGAACGTAATGAATCAACTGGATATGCTGAGCTTGCTTTCATATTGTGGGGGAGCCCTAGGGCATGGCCTACTTCATGTGAAATTACTCTTCGCATCATTTTTCCAATTTCTTCTTCAGGAATATCTAAACTTCTTGCTTTAACATTAGAGGCACCAGTTTCAAGTAAATATCGATTCCGATATGACCTTAAATGATTATGATACCAAATAATATCACTTTCTATAATTTCCCCAGTTCGTGGATCTGAAACACGAGGTCCAGTGGCATTTCTGGTAGTTGATGCAACATAGCGTATAGAGGAATAGCGAACATCTTCCAAACTAAATTCAGGATCCTCTTCTTTGGAAGGTGGATCTTTTGCAATAATAGCATTTTTAAACCCAGCTTTTTCAAATACTTTAGACCAGTCTTCAATTCCTCTCTTAATATAGCTTCTCCATTTATCTGGTGTTGCCGGGTCCAAGTAATAGACTATTGGTTTTATTGGTTCTACAAGTCTACCCTGTGCATAAGCAACTTTATCTTTAGGTTCAAGGCGCCAACGTTGTATAATTCGAATTTCATCAGATTTTAATGCCTCAGAGCTGTAATTATATTTTTTTAAATTAAACCATCCAATTCTTGGATCTAAATAGCGCACAGGCATTAAATCTTCAGGTAATAAAATAATTGAATGATTTATTTGAAAGCTTACTGTTTTAGTTAGATTTCCCTTTGGCGCTTTACTCGACCTGTATGTTAATGTATGTCGGATCTCAATATTCTTTTGAAAGCTTTTGATATTATCAATAAAACTTCTTTTAGTATCTACACTTCCAATTCCAAATTGCTTTTTTTGGTTACTACTTAAAATATTAAATCCTGGAGAATCATTATTAAAATACTTACCTACATCAATTAAAAAACTTTCTTTTTCGTTGTTTTTTATAGAAAATGCTGCTAAAATAGGAGGGAAGTTATTCTGAGCAACACTTTTAGCTATAGGATCTTTTATATCAGCAATATTCACATAACTTTTTTGAACAATAATTAGCTGGTTGTCTTTTTTAATAAAGTTTATAAGCTGTTCACTTGTTTTAGACCCTGCATTTTGATAAGCTTGGAAATTAGCTGGGAATTGAACAAATCGAGTAACCATTAGTAAATCTTTACCCAATATTTCTTTATCAATTTCAAAAAATATCTTGTTTTCCTTGGTATATGAAGTAATTATTCCTTTTTGTTTTACTAATCCCTTTGTTAAGGAATCGATGGATTTTCTTTCATCATCTTTGTCATTAATATTTTGAGCGAATGCTAAGCTGCATGACAATAAAAGAAATTTTAAAAATAAGATTCGAATCTTCATTATTTTTTATTACAATATCTAAAAAATCAAGGAATTCAATTGTTAAAGCACAGATAAATAGTAATTTGGTTAGTCTAAAACGAATTATTTATGAAATTTTTACTCAATCCACTACTGATACTACTATTATTATTGGCGCCAATCCATTCTGTGGACGCACAAAAACGGAAAAGAAATAAAATTAATTATACACCTAAAACAGTTTCCTTAGATGCCTTTAAGTTAAGGAATGTTGGTCCTGCTTTTTTGTCAGGAAGAATAGCTGATATAAAATTCCATCCAACGAATGAGAGTGTATGGTATGTTGCTACTGGGTCATCTGGAGTATGGAAAACCGTAAATGCAGGTACCACATGGACACCAATCTTTGATGATGAATCTTCATATTCTACTGGCTGCATTACTTTAGATCCTTCTAATCCTGAAGTTGTTTGGGTTGGAACTGGTGAAAATGTTGGTGGTAGACATGTAGCTTACGGAGATGGAATATATCGAAGCAATAATGGTGGAAAGACATGGACTAATATGGGCTTAAGAAAGTCAGAACACATATCTGAAATTATAATACATCCTAATAATTCGAATGTATTGTGGGTTGCTGTTCAAGGCCCTCTCTGGACTAAGGGAGGAGAAAGAGGTCTTTATAAAACAATAGATGGAGGTTCAACTTGGAAAAAAGTTTTAGGTAATAACCAATGGACAGGTGTTACAGATATAATGATCGACCCTCGAAATCCAAAAATTTTGTATGCAGCTACATGGGATAGACACAGAACTGTAGCAGCATTAATGGGAGGTGGTCCTGGGACAGCGATTTATCGTTCTGATGATGGTGGCGATAACTGGAAAATATTAAAGGTTGGCCTTCCTAATAATCCTGATTCTAACAACGATGGGGTTATAGATGATGACGATTCACCTAGAAGGAATATGGGTAAGATAGGATTAGCAATCTCTCCGCAAAATCCAGATGTAGTTTATGCTGCTATTGAATTAGATCGAAAATCTGGAGCTGTTTATCGATCTGAAGACCTAGGTGAGTCTTGGGAAAAAATGTCAAACACTGTTTCTGGAGGAACAGGGCCTCACTATTATCAAGAGTTATATGCAAGCCCTCATCAATTTGACCGCTTATATTTGATGAATGTCAGAGTGCTAACATCTGAAGATGGAGGTAAAACATTTGTTCAACTTGACGAACGAGATAAGCATTCCGATAATCATGCTATAGTATTTAAGAAAAATGATCCAGATTATATAATGTTAGGAACTGATGCAGGAATTTATGAATCTTTTGATCTTGCTGAAACTTGGCGATATGTAAAAAATCTTCCTTTGACACAATTTTATAAAGTAGCAGTAAATAATGCTGAGCCATTCTATCATATTTTTGGAGGTACACAAGATAACGGGTCTGCTGGTGGTCCCTCAGCAACCGACGAGCGAGAAGGGATAGCTAATAAGCATTGGTACAAAACTCTAGGCGCTGACGGTCATCAATCTGCAACTGACCCAGTATATAACGACATTATTTACGGAGAATATCAACAAGGTGTTTTATTTCGAGTTGATTTAACCAGTGGTGAAAAAGTTTCTATTCAGCCAAAAGCCAGAGAAGGTGAACCCCACGAGCGTTTTAATTGGGATGCTCCTATTTTAGTAAGCCCACATAATCCTAAAAGACTTTATTTTGCCTCCTATCGTGTATGGAAATCGGAAAGTAGGGGTGACGACTGGGAACCAGTTTCTGGTGATCTTACAAGAAATGAAGACAGGCTAACATTACCAATTATGGGCAAAAAACAAAGTTGGGATAATGCTTGGGATGTTGGAGCTATGTCAAATTATAATACAATTACATCTCTTGCTGAATCATCTATACAAGAGGGTTTACTTTATGCTGGTACAGATGATGGATTTATTCAAGTTTCCGAAAATGGTGGTGATTCTTGGAGAAAAATCCCTGTAACTAATCTTGGACTTGCGCCAAGAAGTTTTATAAATGACATTAAAGCAGACCTATTTGATGCTAATACAGTTTATGTTGCAATAGATAATCATAAGGAAGGTGATTTTAGTCCATATTTATTTAAAAGTGTTGACAAAGGAGTCACATGGAAATCAATCAGTAGCAACATACCAGATAGAACTCTAATTTGGAGGATGGTCCAAGATCCAGTTAAAAAGGATTTACTTTTTGCTGCTACAGAATTTGGAATTTACACCTCTTTAAATGGCGGGAAATCGTGGCAAATTATCGAGGGAGCGCCGACTATATCTTTCCGGGATTTAACTATTCAAAAACGAGAAAATGATTTGGTTGCAGCCTCATTTGGTCGAGGGTTTTTTGTTCTTGACGATTACAGCGCATTGAGAGAATTTACGGAAGATAATCTTAGCCAAAAAGGTAAACTTTTTACTCCTCGAGAAGCTAAATGGTTTGTTCCAAGAAGCAATATTGGAAATACAGGTGCAGATTACTATTTCGCAGACAATCCAAAATACGGAGCAGTCTTTACTTATCATTTAGCAGATGACTATAAAACTGCTAAGGATGTACGAAGAGATAAAGAGGCAGAATTAAACAAACGAAATGTTAATATTCCCTTTCCTGGATGGGAAAAACTAGACCAAGAACGTGAAGAAGAACCCGCCAGTGTTGTGCTTACTATTCAAGATAACCAAGGAAACGTTATTAATAAGATTAGCAAAAGAGCAAGTGATGGAAGCCATCGAATCGCATGGGATTTCTCACATTTCAACCCTTATCCGGTTACTTCAGAATCTTCTAACTACAACCGCAGTGGTGCTCTTGCAAAACCAGGAACATACAATGCCTCATTAGCTCTAATTAAAGATGGAGAAGTCACCCCGCTTGATGGTCCAATATCATTTAATGTGAAGGCAATACATGAAGGAGTTTTAAAAGGTATAGGTTATGAGGAATATAATGCTTATTTAACTGAAGTTTCAGAATTATATAGAGGTGTAAGTGCAGTTGAAGATGTATTATCTGAAAGTGATAGAATGCAAAAATTAATGGCAAATGCTTTGGAAAAAACAAAAATACTTCCAGGTTCTATAGAGCCAAAGATTACCAAATTAAAATTTGATATAATCCGAATTAAAAAAAGTATATCTGGAAGTCCATCACGAAGTGAGGTTGGTGAAAAAAATCCTGCTGGGATAAATAATTATCTATATAATGCAACTTTAGGACTAAGAGATTCTTATGGTCCAACACCACTTCATAGAAAGAGTCTGGAAATTGCAAAAAAGTTGTTAACTGAACTCAGGGAAAAAATCACCTCAATTAGTAAGATTCAAATTCCTGAAATCACGAAAGCTTTAAAAGCTGCCG
The DNA here is from genome assembly GCA_045561915.1 of Flavobacteriaceae bacterium. Taxonomy (GTDB): domain Bacteria; phylum Bacteroidota; class Bacteroidia; order Flavobacteriales; family Flavobacteriaceae; genus MS024-2A. Next base: position 21,259 of record JBJKWV010000012.1, on the reverse strand, counting down.
GAGCACCATATATTTCAGGTCAAGGCATTGATTAACATTTCTTTAGATTTAGAAGATAAAAAAAGCCACTCTAAGTGGCTTTTTTTATAAATTATCCGAAGAGATACTAGGATTAAACTCAAAGCATTCCAAATAAAAATACTTGGTTGAAGCTAAAAGATGATCAAAAATATCTGAAGTTATATGCTCATAGTTTTTCCATTCTTTATCCTTACTAAATACATAAATCTCCAATGGAATACCTTGGGAAGAAGGTGCTAGCTGTCTACACATTATTGTCATATTAGTGTTTACCTGCGGATGACTCTCTAGATAGGCTTCAGTATAATTTCTAAATAAGCCCAAATTTGTTAGGTTTCTTCCGTTTATTAATAGATTCTTATTTACTTTTTTTTCAGTATTTACAGCATCAATTTCAGCACTTTTTTTTCTTAGAAAATCAGCTAAAAGTTCAATTTTCTCTAATTTTTTAATTTCGATATTTTCCAAAAAGCGAATACTACTAACTTTTATAAGAAGTGAGCGTTTTATCCTTCTTCCTGAAGATTCGCTCATACCTCTCCAGTTAATAAAAGAATCTGAAATTAATTTATAAGTAGGAATAGATGTAATCGTTTTATCAAAGTTTTGAACTTGAACGGTTGACAGGCTAATTGAAATTACATCTCCATCAGCATTATTATTTGGCATACTAATCCAGTCACCAATTCGAACAGTGTCGTTAACTGCAATTTGAACACTTGCTACAAACCCCAATATAGTGTCTTTAAAAACAAAAAGTAGTACAGCAGATAAAGCACCTAAAGCAGTAACAAAGCTCCAAACATCTTTCCCCGTTAATATTGAAAGAATTAGAATTCCTCCCATAAACCAAAGAAAAATCATAACAACTTGAAGGTAACTGTCTAGCGGCTTGTCTCGTAGTGCTGGCATAGTTTTTAAATAATCAATCAAACTTTTTAAGACCGCACGAATAGTACTTAGAAGCACAATTACAGTGATTGCCTCTATAATATTTTTTGCCCCAACATATATGACTATGTACTTAGGTTGAAAAAGATTTGGGATATAGGTGAAAATAAAAACCAGGAAGGGAATGAATGATAAGAGTCCTGGGACATTATTTTTTAAAAGTAAATCGTCAAATGAAGATTTTGTTCTTCTAGCAATTCGATTAAATATTCCTTTAATAATCTTTCTGGAAATCCAAAATATAACTCTTCCCACCAAAAGAATAAAAAAAAACAACAACAACAAAGAAATGTTTTCTGCCCAAAAAGCTGAAATACCATTTTCTTCTAGGGCACTAATTAAGTAACTACTTAGTTTCAAGGAATTCATAAGTAATGTTTTTGTAAAAGTAATATTTTAGTTTTCATTGGTTTTAATAGTTAAAGCATATTTCGCTATTGCGATAGTTAAGGCTTTATAATCATCAGAATTAGTAAAAGGATTCATCATTACCGTTCTTAGATAACGTTTTTGATTGATAAGACAGGATGTAATATAAAACTCCCCTGAGTTGATCAATTCATATCTTAATGCTAGTTGTTGCTGATCTTTATAAATTTCAGGCATGTATTGAAAGCATAAAATATTTGACTCTGGAGGATAAGGACAATAGAAGTCTTTGTGATTGTTAAGATAGTTGTATAAATTTTGACTCTGTCGAAAACTATTTTCAACAAATTCAACTAGGGCTTGCTGTCCTTCAATAGCAAAACTCCAAAAAAGTTTGGTTCCAAGTGCAGATTTGGTACATTCAATTGTAAATGGCATAGAATCCATTCCAATCACTTCATTTTCATGAAATACATAGCTTCCCTTTTGATGAAAACTATTCCACATTTGTTCTTGTCTTTTAAAGAGGACAGCAGTACATAGTGCAGGCACACGTAACATCTTATGTGCATCCCAAATTACAGAGTCTGCTTTTTCAATTCCCTTAACTTTTTTTCGATGCTCTTCAGATAGTAATGCAACAGCCCCGTGTGCTCCATCAACATGAAACCATAATCGATGTTTTTTGCAGAAATCCGCCATTTCTTCCAATGGATCAAAAAGGCCAGTAGAAGTTGCACATGCATTAGCAACTATAGCCATGACACGTTTTCCTTCTTTTTTTATTTGAGTATAAATTTCTTCTAAAGTTGAAGTGATAATAACCTCATTTTCGTCTACCGGAATAGGTACAAAAGCTTTTCTACCCATCCCCATTATTGAGAGTGCTCTTAATATAGAATAATGTGCAGTACTGGGTCCCATAACAACTAAATCTTCTGGAGTTCCATCCTCCCATGCATTTGGGGCAATTGCTGCACGAGCTGAAGACAAGGCTGTCATATTAGCAATAGAACCTCCATGAGTAAGTATTCCACTTCCATTTTTAGTCAAACGACTAAAATCACAGAGATTTTTCCCTTTAAACCATCCAAGCTCCTTTAACATCCAGTTGATCATAAAACCTTCAAGTGTAGCCCCTGCTGGCCCCATTTCGTAAAGTGAGCTAGGATTATTAATTGTGCCATTTATCCAATCAGGAATACCTGATAGGTCATGAGGTACAGCTACCTGGTGCCCCATATATCTTGGATTTTTTAAATGGTTTGTATTTTCAAGATAATTAGATATGAATTTATTAATTTGATGAATACTTTGAAAGCCATCCTTAAATAGAGTTTCTACTTCTAGCACCTTAGATATTTCCTCTGGAGATTTTTGATTTAACACCAATTCACCTTCAGATGTACTTTTTTTGATGTAACCTTCCAAGGCTTTAGCTACACTATTTTTGACATCAACAAAACCAAGAGGGATTTTATTTAATTTTTTTTTCTTGATGATTTCTTTTCTTCAAAATTAAACCAAATATCAATCATCATAAAATATTTATAAATCAATCTTTGATTAAGATACTTTAATTTAGAGTCCAAATTTTTCAGGAAGCCATAGCGTAATTTGAGGAAAGTAAGTAATAAGGCCTAAAGCTAAAATCATAGCTATAAACAAAGGTAAGAGAGGTTTAATCACTTTTTCAATACTAGTTTTAGCAACACCGATACCAACAAATAATACCGATCCCACTGGAGGTGTACAAAGTCCAATGCATAGGTTTATAACCATGATAATTCCAAACTGAATTGGATCGATTCCTATAGATTTTACTACAGGTAAAAATATTGGAGTAAAGATTAGTACTGCTGGTGTCATATCCATAAAAACACCTACAAATAAGAGTATGAGATTGATCATTAAAAGAATAATAATTTTATTATCACTAATTCCAACCAAAAAATCACTAAGATTTTGAGGAATATTTTCATAGGACATTACCCACGACATGCTCATTGAGCAAGCAATTAATAATAAAACAATAGCACTAGTTTTTGATGAATCAAGAAAAATTTTTGATAAGTTTTTAAATTTAATTTGCTTATAAAGAATACCTAAAATAAGTGTGTACATTACAGCAATTGCTGAAGCTTCAGTAGCAGTAAAGAAACCCGCAACAATCCCTCCAATTACAATAAAGAGCAAAAATAAACTGGGTAATGCACTTATGAAACTAGAAAATATTTCTTTAATACTACTTCTTTGAGATATTGGATAGCCTTTTCGCTTTGCCCAAATTGATGCAACGAGCATGAGAAAAAAACAGGTAAGCATACCAGGAAGATATCCGGCAAGAAATAAAGCCGCAATAGAAACTCCTCCACTAGCTAAAGAATAAACAATCAATATGTTGCTTGGAGGGATTACTAAGCCCATAGTAGAAGAGGTTATGTTTACTGCTGCTCCGTATTCCTTATCGTAACCCTCTTTTTCCATCTCAGGACCTAAAATCCCACCTATTGCAGAAGCAGATGCCATAGCCGATCCAGCAATTGCTCCCATCATCATAGCTGAAATAATATTAATTAACGCTAATCCACCTGGTAAGGTACCTATTAGAGATTTAGCAAAACGTATCAAGCGTTCTGCAATTCCACCATGAGTCATAAGTTGACCTGAAAGAATAAAAAATGGAATTGCTAATAAGGTAAAACTGTCTAAACCTGTTGCCATTCTTTGAGCAATTGTAGTTAAAGCTGCTAAGCTGGGTAAATTAATCAATAATGTCAAAAGGGATGAAATAGCTATACTCCAGGCCACAGGTGTACCGATACCTATTAATAAGAAAAAACTAATAACTAATATAAAAACTGTTAAAGCTTCCATAAATTAACTTTTTTCTTGAGTGACTTTATAAAAAATAATTAAAAGACCACTAATCGGGATAATTGAGTAAACCAGGGCTAAAGGAATTTGGAGTGAAGGAGAATACTGCTCCAACTTTGTGGTAATAAAAACTAAATGAATTCCTCCAATAAACATTACAAAGAGCGCAAAGCTTATGATAGAAAATAGTACAAAACGATTTATGAATTTTTGAATGGATTCATTGAATTTTTGTGCGAAAAAATTAATTGTGACATGTTCGTTTTTTCCAGAAATATAGGCTGCTCCCAAAACCCCTAGCCAGATCATAAGGTAGCGTGCTAACTCATTTGTGAAAGCGCTAGGGTTCGAAGTAAAAAAACGAGTAAAAACTTGCCAAATCACGTTTATTAACATTCCTCCAAGAATTAAAACTAAAAATCCCTCTATTAATTTATTAACCTTTTCTCTAATCTTTTTCATCACGAATACGTTTTATAAGTTTAGCCATTTCTGGATCTTTTTTAAATTCATTATTTATTTTTTGAGTAGCTCTTTGAAAAAGTTTTCTTTTAGGATAACTCACTTTAACTCCAGCTTCAATAATTGCTTTTAAAGATTCATTTTCAGACTTTGTCCATAGCTCACGTTGATAGGGGATTGAAATATCAAATGCCTCTTGAAGCCATTTTTGTTCATATGGTTTTAGACTTTTCCACGTATGGGTACTTGCCAACAAAACATCAGGAATCATAGTGTGTTCGTCAATAATGTAAAATTTACAGACTTGATAATGCCCAGAGAGATAAAAACTAGGAGGGTTGTTTTCTGCACCATCAACAACACCTTGTTGAAGAGCAGTGTATAGTTCACCCCATGAAATCGGTGTAGGGGAGGCCCCTAATTGATTAACCATATCAAATGCTGAAACACTTTCTTGAACTCTAATTTTTAACCCTTTTAGGTCTTCAGGTTTTTCAACTGGACGGTCTTTGGTATAAAAACTTCTACTGCCGGAATCATAAAATCCTATTCCCTTTAACCAATAATTATCTCCTTCTTTTAATAAATCCTTTCCGATTGGCCCATCTAAAACTTTAAAAAAGTGTTCTTTATCATCAAATAGAAAGGGAAGACTAAAAATTTTTAACTTAGGTGCAAAATTTTCTAACACAGCTCCCGATACTTTAGTCATATCTAAACTTCCAATTTGTAGGAGTTCCAGACATTCACGTTCACTTCCTAATTGCTGGTTTGGATATATTTGCAAACGCATTTTGCCATTTGAAATTTCTTTTAGATGCAAATCAGCTTTTACCATTGCCTGGTGAACAGAATGACTTATATCAAGTCCGTGACCTAAGCGAATTAATTTTATTGAATTGTCAGACTTACAGCTCTGGTTGAAAAAAAGCATTATTAGCACTAAACCAAAGAAAAAAGATGATTTGGGACTATTTATTTTCATTAAATTTTTGGTTCCCAGCCTTTGGCATACTCTCTCTTCCAATTATGCATAATCTTAGTATTATTTAATATTTTTCCTGTTTGTTGATTTATTTTGAGAGTTTCCCCCGCATCTTGAGCCATATTAGCTAAATGACATAAAAGAGTGGATATACTAGCATCTTTTATCTCTGCTGTCAAAGGTTTTTCATATCGTATGGCTTCAAAAAGATTTCCAATATGGTTAACATCCAGTCCACCTTGGCCTCTGGTATCGGTTGTTTTACTAATTACACCTTCTTTTTCGGATTTTATTAAGTTACCCTCTAAATCAAAATGTTTATAGAAATTACGATCTAGTTGTATTGTTCCTTTACTGCCATAGATAGTTACTCCTCGCCCAGGTCTTTTTGGTTGAATCAGACCTCTGCTATGGCCTGTCCATGTAATAAATTTACCTCCTGGATATTTGAATGTAACTTGCTGATTGTCTACAAATTCCCAATCGTCTTGATAGGCATATTTGCCTCCAAAGGAAGTTACACTTTCTGGTAAATCAACATCAAGAGCCCATCGGCATATATCAATCTCGTGAGTACCATTGTTGTGAACTTCTCCAGTTCCCCAACTTCTGAACCAATGCCAATTATAAGGATGAAAGTTGTCTTTATATTGAGTTCTAGGTGCTGGACCTTGCCATAAATCCCAATCTAAAGTTTGAGGAATTGGAGTAATTTTACCTATTCCTATTGATCCTCTATTATTTGAATAATAAGCTTCGCCTTTATATACCTCTCCAATAGTTCCATTTCTTATATCATTAATGGCATTAATACTGCTTAGTGCAGAACGCTGTTGGTTACCCATTTGCACTTTTAATCCATATTTATTTTGAGCAGCAACAAGTAACTCGTTTTCATGGGGGTTATGACTACAAGGTTTCTCGACATAAACATGTTTCCCATTTTGCAGAGCCATTATAGTCATTGGAGTATGCCAATGTTCAGGAGTTGCAATAAAAATTACGTCAATATCATTGTTTTCTACAAGTTTCCTGTAATCCTTTTCTATTTTAGCTATATAGCCTATATTTTCTTTACTCCATTTATTGTGCTCTTCTATTATCTTGTCATCTACATCACAGCTGAAAAGAATTTTAGCATTGTCTTGAAGATTTATAGAGGCTGCATGAGCTTTTCCTCTACTTCGCACACCAGCAATAGCACAATTTATTCGATCATTCGCACCTAATATGTTTTTACCAATCATAATATTAGGGCCTACTGAAGCCATTGCGGTCGTGCTTAAAGCTGTTTTTTTAATAAAATCTCTTCTTGTATTATCCATTTTAAAATTCTCTAATTTTTATATTTTTAAATGAAACCTTGTCACCATGGTCTTGCAAAAGTATTACTCCCTCTGGCCATCTACCAAACTGTTCCCAAATTTCATATTTACTTTTTTCTACAAGTGCTTCAAAAGTTTGACTAAAGCGATCAAATTCAACAACTTTAACATGATTTAACCAATGCTCTACCTTTCCACCATTAACTATGATTCGCGCGTTATTCCATTGCCCAACTCCCTTAAAGTTTTTACCACGGGCTCCAGTAGTTTTATTTTCTGCCCTAATTAGATCATAAAGTGAGCCTACTGATCGATTTCCATTTTTTCCTAAATTATAATCAGGATGTTTTTCATCATCGAGGATTTGAAATTCTAACCCTATAGAAGATCCCTTGCCTTTATTTAAGTCGGGTTTTACAAAATATTTAATTCCACTGTTTGCGCCTGGGCTCAAAAGAAAATCAACACTTAATTCAAAGTTTCTAAATGATTCTATGGTTATAATATCACCACCATTTCTAGATTCTTTTCCATCTGAAGCTTCTACTGTTAGTATACCATCTTTTATTATCCATCCTTTTTCAGGAAAGATTCTTTTTTTTGCACCACGCCAACCTTTTGTTGTTTTTCCATCCCAAAGCATTCTGAATCCGAGGCGCTTTTCTTCATGAGTTAAGTTTCCGTCAATATAACTGATATGAGGAGCTTTATTTGAAGCAATCATTTGATTTTTTTCAAGGTCAGAAATTAAAATACGGATGTTTTTCCAACGTACTTGTTTTCCCTCTTGTTCAGGTTTAGAAATTCCATGTACTTGAAATGCAATAAATCCTTCTTTTGTCATATCATCAAATAAATTAGCTGTTTCAATACCATTGACGAAAGTTTTTATTGAGCTGCCAATTGCTTCAATTCTATATTCATTCCAATTACCATTTATAAAAGCCTTTTGCCCTATTTTATTTCTTGAAAGTGGGTAAAGCCAACCTCTTCGTGCTTCATCGTATATACCGCCCGCCCACCTTCTAGGGCTTGTTTCTATCTCACATTGGTATCCGTGAACCCTCCCATTCAAGTAGTTTTTAATACTTTGACTTCTAAATTGTACTCCTGAATTTAAATCATTATCAATCAAGACATCAAATTCAAGAATAAAATCAGAATATTTACTTTTTGTAGCCAAGAAGCTATTTGGGGTATTTAATTTAGATGTTCCAATAAGAACACCATCTTTTAAAGTGAAATCAGCTTTGCCATTTAATTGAATAAACTCACTGAGATCATTGTTGTCAAGTAAATTATTCCATTTCGTTTCTTGCCCTTTAACCTTGATATAGGCAGAGACTAAAAATGTAATTACGAGTAGTATGTTTTTTTTAAAAAAATACAATTTGTAGGGATTTTGTTACATTATAAGTTATCCTAATATAGCAAAAGTTTTTGTTAAATTGCAGATGCCAAAATTTGTGTATTTTAATTTAATTCTAATATGGCAACGCGAAGATCCTTCATTAAAAAAAGTGCTGTTGCTTTTAGCGCACCTCTAATAACACCAAAATCAGATCTATTTTCCATATTTAAAAGTTCACCTTTAAATCAACTGAATATTGGTATTATAGGAACTGGAGATCGTGGTCAAGGACTAATAAAACTTATTAGCAAAATTGATGGTATGAGATTGATTGCAATTTGTGATAATCTTCAGTTTCGATTAGATCAGGCTGCAACAATAGCTCCAAAAGCCATAAAATATTCAAATTATAAAGAGCTATTATCTAATAAAAATTTAGATGCTGTAATTATTAGTACGCCACTTAATACTCATGCATCTATTGCTAGTGACGCTGTAGATGCATCTTTACATATTTATTGTGAAAAAACCATGGTAAAAGGCGATATAAGTACTATGAATTTGGTTAAAAAAGTAAAAAAGGATCATAATAAAATCTTCCAGACTGGTCATCAATATCATAGCTCAAGATTATATTCACATATAGTTGAATTGGTGCAAAGTGGAGAAATTGGACAAATTATCGCTATTCAAGCTCAATGGAATCGTAACGGAAATTGGAGAAGACAAGTTCAGGACCCTAAATTTGAACGTCAAATTAATTGGAGAATGTACCGTGAATATTCTTATGGACTTACAGCTGAACTTAGTTCACATCAAATTGATTTTTCCAATTGGCTTCTTAAATCTACCCCAAAAAAAGTTGTAGGTTTTGGTGGTATAGATTATTGGAAAGATGGACGTGAAACTTATGATAATATTCATCTAACTTATTCCTATCCTAGTGGTGTAAAGGCGAGCTTTACATGTCTTACCTCAAACGGAAAAGATGACTATCAGATTAAAGTAATGGGTGACAAGGCTTCTATCATTATAGGTTATAAAGATGCTTGGATATATCCTGAAGGTAAATACAATAAAGTTATAAAGGATGTTGATGGTGTTTCAGGAGCAACTTCAAGTTGGATAGAGGGCAAGGGTAATCCTATTAAATTTGATCATAAAGAGCCAACTTATCAAGCTCTTGAAGATTTTAGATATGCAATAATTAATGACTCAACTCCAATGTCAAATTTAAAAAGTGGTGCAGATGTTTCACTTGCTGTAGATATGGGGATACGTGCAATGGATACTGAACAAGTAGTTTCTTGGGATCCAAAATATAATTTATAATATGTTTGAATTAAAAGATAAAGTAATAGTTTTAACTGGTGCTACTGGCGTATTAGGGAGCGAACTGGCATTAAGTTTAGCAAAAGCCAATGCAAAGTTGGTGATTTTGGGAAGGAATGAAGTATTATTAGATGAATTAAAGAAAAAATTGGTTCATTTTACTTATGTGGAATATCATGTTGTTAATGTTTTGGACCGTCATGAATTAGAGAAAGTTCGAACCTCCATAATTCAAACTCTGGGTCAAATTGATTCTTTAATTAATGCCGTAGGTGGAAATCTTCCTGGTGCTGTTATTCCTGATGATAAAAATATTTTTGATCTTTCAGAAACTGATTTTGATGAGGTTGTTGAAATGAATCTAAAAGGAACTATTTTACCCTCAATAGTGTTTGGTGAGATAATAGCAAATCAAGGTAAAGGAAGTATTGTTAATTATTCTTCAATGACTGTAGATAGAGTTATGACCAGGGTCGTCGGTTATTCTGCAGCTAAAGCTGCGATGGAAAATTTCACACGATGGATGGCTGTTGAGATGGCTTTAAAATTTGGAGAAGGAATTCGAGTAAACGCAATAGCCCCAGGGTTTTTTATTGGGAAGCAAAATAAAAAGCTATTATTAAATAAGGACGGAAGTTTGACTGATCGAGGAAAAAAAATCATTCAAAACACCCCTATGAAACGTTTTGGTAAGCCCGAGGAATTAAATGGTGCAATACATTTTTTATGCAGTGATAGTTCTAAATTTATAACTGGTGTTGTTTTACCAGTTGACGGGGGTTTTAGTGCATTCAGTGGAGTTTAAATATGTATATAAAAATATATTTGTTGTATATAAAATAGTTTGAGCATTATTTTTTTGTTCAAGCTTTATGCAAATCAATATTAGATTTATAGGGTTAGGCAGGAATAATATGTAATTAATTAAACCGAATACTTTAAAAGTAACTTATGTCAAAAAAAGTTAAAAATTTTGATCTAATATGTTTAGGAAGATTAGCAGTTGACTTCTATGGTAATCAAATTGGTTCAAGGCTCGAGGACACAAGTACTTTTTCTAAATACCTTGGAGGATCTTCAGCAAATGTTGCCTACGGAGCAGCTAGGCAGGGATTAAAAACATCTATGTTAGCAAGAGTGGGTGACGAACACATGGGTCGTTTTCTAAAAGAAGAATTAGATAGAGCAGGTGTAGACACTAGCAATATTATTTCTGATCCAACTCGATTAACAGCACTTGTAATTTTGGGTATAAAAGACAGAGAGACTTTTCCACTAATTTTTTATAGAGACAATTGTGCCGATATGGCACTTATTAAAGATGACATTAATGAAGATTATATATCATCTTCAAAAGCACTAGCTATTACAGGCACACATCTTTCACACAAAGACACAAGAGAAGCTGTATTAACCGCCCTTTCTTTTGCCACCAAACATGGTTTAAAACGAATATTGGATATTGATTTTAGACCTGTTTTGTGGGGTCTTACTGACCTAGGCGATGGTGAAACTAGATTTATAGCATCTAAACATGTAACCTCAGAATTACAAGAGGTTCTTAATCACTTTGATCTTATTGTAGGTACTGAGGAAGAGTTTCATATTGCCGGAGGAAATACTGATACATTAAAAGCTTTGAAAAATGTTAGAAAATTTTCAAATGCTATTTTGGTATGTAAAAGAGGAGCACTAGGTTGTTCAGTTTTCAAAGATGAAATACCGAATCATTTAGATGAAGGGTTAACAATTACAGGAGTTAAAGTAGAAGTTTTGAATGTATTGGGTGCTGGAGATGCATTTATGTCTGGGTTTTTGAGGGGATATTTAAGCGGTGAAAGTTTAGAAGAATCTTGTAAATATGCTAATGCTTGTGGTGCTTTAGTAGTTTCAAGACATGGTTGTGCTCCAGCTATGCCAACTCGTGAGGAGTTAGATTATTATTTATCTGAAGAAAAAAATATTCCTAGGCCCGATATAGATGATCATTTAAATCATTTACACAGAGTGACTACTAGGTCAAAAAATTGGAAAGAATTGTTCTTGCTTGCTTTTGACCATAGATCACAATTTATAGAAATGGCAATTGAATCAAATAGTTCATTGAATAGAGTGGCAGATCTAAAACAGCTAATATTAAAAGCATTTATTGAAGTAACTGAAGAAGATTCTCTAAAAGGAAAGACAGGAGTATTTATAGATCAAGCTTTTGGACAAAATGAGTTAAATAATGTTACTGGCCAAGGATTTTGGATTGCTAGACCTATAGAGTTGCCTGGCTCAAAGCCATTACGATTAGAGCATGGCAATATAGGAACTCAGTTGATGAGCTGGCCAATTGAACAAGTTGTTAAATGTTTAGTATTTTATGATCCTGATGATACTAATATGCTTAGAATAGAACAAGAAGATCTTATAAAAGAAGTATATGAAGCTTGCTTGAAAACTGGACATGAAATTTTATTAGAATTAATAATCCCAAATGCACCTAATTTAGAAACAAATAAGTACTTACGTTCTATTCAGAGAATTTACAACATTGGTATAAAGCCTGATTGGTGGAAACTACCACCGTTTTCGAAAAATAATTGGAATTTACTTGATAGTCTTATTGAACAAAATGATCCATATTGTAGAGGAGTTGTAATTTTAGGTTTAGGTGCAGATAAACAAAAGCTTAATATTGGATTTAAACAAGCGTCAACTTCAAAATATGTCAAAGGGTTTGCAGTAGGCAGAACCATTTTCGCAAAGCCTTCTAATAAATGGTTAAATAAGGATATAGATGATCGTACTTTAATTAAAGAAGTAAAAGAAAACTACAGAGAGATTATTCAAATGTGGAATAAACGATAAAAATTATTATAATAAATTAGAAATGAGTAGTAAGAAAGTGATTAAACTAACAGCAGCACAAGCGTTAATTCGCTTTATGATCGCCCAAAAAGTAAAAATAAATGATGAGATAAAACCCTTATTTCCTGGAGTTTGGGCAATATTTGGTCATGGAAATGTTGCTGGGATTGGTGAGGCGTTATTTCAACATCAAGAAGCACTTCCAACCTATAGAGGTCAAAATGAACAATCTATGGCACATGCTGCCATTGCATATTCAAAAACTTTAAATAGACAGCAAATTATGGCCTGTACTTCTTCTGCTGGTCCAGGCTCAACTAATATTGTCACAGCTGCTGCACTAGCCCATATAAATAGAATACCATTATTGCTTTTACCAGGAGATACTTTTGCTACACGAATACCAGATCCCGTACTTCAGCAATTAGAGGACAATACTGATCAGACCATAACAACAAATGACTGTTTTAAACCTGTAAGTCGATTTTTTGATAGAATTATGCGTCCAGAACAATTATTAACGTCTTTACCTCAGGCAATTAGGGTATTGACAGACCCTGTCGATACTGGAACTGTAACAATTGCATTCCCTCAAGATGTTCAAACAATGTCTTGGAACTATCCAGAACGATTCTTCGAAGAAAAAATTCATTTTTTAAGAAGACAACATGCTGACGAAAATCAACTCAAGAGTGCAGTTCAAATGATACTCAAAGCTAAAAAACCAGTAATAATTGCTGGCGGAGGTATTCATTATTCGTTGGCAACTAAGGAGCTTGAGGATTTTTCAAATAATTTATTGATTCCAATCGGTGAAACTCAAGCAGGTAAGGGTGCTATACCTTGGGAGAATCCTATGAATGTTGGCTCAGTTGGAGTTACAGGGGGTTCTGCTTGTAATGAATTATTAAAAGAAGCTGATTTAATTATTGCTATTGGTACTAGACTTGGAGATTTTATAACTGGCTCTCGGACACTATTTAATTCAGAGGCTACATTATTGTCAATTAACGTATGCGCTTATGACTCTATTAAACATAGAGCACTATCATTAGTTGGCGATGCCAAACTAACTCTTAACACGCTAATGAAATATTGTACTGCGATAAAAACTTCAAATGATTGGCAACAAAGGGTATCCGTACTTAGGAAAGAATGGTTAATTGCTGTTGATGAGGCTTCAAGAGATAAAGGAACATTATTACCCTCCGATGGTGAGGTTGTTGGTGCAGTAAATAGGTCTTCTCGTGAGAGAGATGTAGTTGTTTGTGCTGCAGGTGGACTTCCAGGAGATTTGCAAAAGTTATGGAAGACGAGTTTTGATAGAGGTTATCATGTTGAATATGGTTACTCATGTATGGGCTACGAAATTGCTGGAGGGTTAGGAGTTAAGATGGCATTACCTGATTCACAAGTTTATGTTATGGTTGGAGATGGTTCTTATTTAATGATGAATTCGGAGATTTTTTCATCGGTAATGCTAGGATTGAAATTAATTATAGTAGTTGTAGATAACGGAGGCTATGGTTGTATTCATAGACTTCAAGAAAATTGTGGTAATTCAGGATTTAATAATTTGATTCGGGATTGTAGATCTACACAAAATGAAGTTATGCGTGTTGATTTTGCAGCACATGCTCGTTCAATGGGTGCTAAATCAGAAGAAGTTGAAGGTATAGCATCACTTGAGAATGCTTTAGAAAGGGCTAGAAATTCAGAAACTACTTATGTGATAAATATTTTAACAGATCCAAATAAAACTGTAGAAGAAGGTGGTAATTGGTGGGATGTAGCTGTAGCTGAAGTTTCTAACGAAAAGGGAGTTAATAAGGCAAGAAAAAATTATGAGCTTCAAAAAGAAAAGCAGATCAAAAATTTATAAATAATGGCAATTGAAATTGGTATTAATCCACTGACATGGACAAACGATGATATGCCTTCTCTTGGCGGTAAAACACCTTTAGAGGTATGTTTAAAAGAAGGTTCTGAATCTGGATATGCAGGTTTTGAACTTGGAAATAAATTTCCTCGTGAAGCAAGTAAGCTAAAACCAATCCTTGATAAGTTTAATTTAAAATTGGTGTCTGGATGGTATTCAGGTTTCCTTTTAGATAGATCAGTAGATGAAGAAATAGAAAATGCGAAGGGTCATATAGAGCTTCTTAGAGCTATGGGCTGTAAAGTTTTTATTTTTTGTGAACTTTCATATTGTATTCATGGCAGTATTAGTACACCTTTGAGAAACAGAGTGCCTTTTCAAAAAAATCGATGGATAGAATACGGTAAGAAGCTCAATGAATTTTCTATGTTTTTAAAAGAGCAGGGGCTTCAACTAGTATATCATCATCATATGGGTACTATTATACAAAATGAAAATGAAATCAATGAACTTATGCAAAATACCTCTGATGAAGTAGGACTACTTTTTGACACAGGTCACGCCTATTTTGCTGGAGCAGATTTATCTAGAATTTTAGTTAATTGGAAACATAGAATTCATCATGTTCATTGCAAGGATATTAGAAAAGATGTATTGGATTATGTAAAAAATTCAAATTTAAGTTTTTTAAATGCAGTACTAAAAGGAGTCTTCACAGTACCTGGAGATGGAATTATTGATTATTCAAGTATATTTAAGCTCTTAAATGATAATGATTATGAAGGTTGGCTAGTAATAGAGGCTGAACAAGATCCATCCATTGCTGAACCCTTAATTTACGCTCGAATGGGGTATGAAAATATATTGAAGTTAGCAAAAGAAACAAATCTTAACATAAATCAAATTTAAGCATGCACATAATTAATAATTATATAGATGGAAAAACTGTTAAAATATCAAGTGGACGCACATCTGATGTTTTTAACCCAGCTTCTGGAAAGATCATCGCCAAAGTTGGGCTCTCTTCAACTGAAGAGGTAGATTTTGCTGTAGCTAAGGCCAAAAGTGCATTTGAGAGTTGGTCTAAAATCACACCTTTGAAACGTTCTCGAATCATGAATAGATTTCGAGATTTACTAGAACAAAATACCGATGAAATGGCGGCATTGATAAGTCGCGAACATGGTAAGGTGCACTCTGATGCCTTAGGGGAAGTTATTCGTGGTTTAGAAGTGGTTGAATTTGCATGTGGAGCTCCCCATCTCTTGAAGGGTGAAATGAGCGAAAACGTTGGTACAGACATTGATAGTCACTCTCTACGTCAACCTCTAGGAGTGGTGGCAGGAATTACTCCTTTTAACTTTCCAGCTATGGTTCCTATGTGGATGTTTCCAATAGCATTAGCATGTGGTAATACGTTTATTTTAAAACCCTCCGAAAGAGATCCTTCCATTGCTATATATTATGCGAAGCTTATGACAGAAGCAGGATTCCCAGATGGTGTATTTAATGTTGTTCAAGGTGATAAATCTGCCGTAGATGGATTACTAAAACACCCAGATATAAAAGCTGTCAGTTTTGTAGGCTCAACTCCAATTGCCAAGTATATTTATGAAACAGGTTCCGCCCACGGTAAACGTGTACAGGCACTTGGTGGTGCGAAAAATCATATGCTTGTTATGCCTGATGCTGATATGGAAGCTGCGGTTAATGGGTTGATGGGAGCAGCATACGGTTCTGCTGGAGAACGCTGTATGGCTATATCGGTGGTTATTGCTGTTGGAGATGATGTAGCTGAAAAATTAAAGAAAGCAATAACTTCAAGATTATCAAGCTTAAAGATTGGACCCGGGACAGACCCAAATGCAGAAATGGGTCCCTTAATAACTCAACAACATCTGGAACGTGTTGAGAAATATATTGATTCAGGTGTTAACCAAGGGGCTGAATTGGTTGTTGATGGTCGTGAATTCAAAATGGATAAAGAGGGATATGAAAATGGATTCTTTTTGGGAGGTACATTTTTTGATAATGTTACCTCAGAAATGAAGATTTATAAAGAAGAAATTTTTGGTCCGGTATTATCAATGGTAAGAGTTTCTGATTTTGAGGAGGCTGTAAGATTGATTAATAATCATGAATTTGGTAATGGAACATCAATTTTCACAAGGGATGGGGATTCTGCTCGTACTTTTGCTCACAATATTCAAGCTGGTATGGTAGGAATAAATATCCCTATTCCTGTGCCAATGGCTTTTCATAGTTTTGGAGGTTGGAAGTCTTCCCTTTTTGGCATAAATCATATGCATGGAACTGATGGTATACGTTTTTATACTCAACTTAAGACTATAACAACAAAATGGCCGAAAGGTATAAGAAGCGGTAATGAATTTATAATGCCAACAATGGATTAGATTGAAGACTTAGTTATTGAGTCAACAAATCATCATCACACGAATAGATAAATATAAATTAATGAATATCAAATTTGGAATAATAGGAGCAGGAATGATTGGTTCAGATCATGCTATACGAATTAATAAAAGTTTGAATGGGGGAATCGTGACTGCTGTTAATGATATTGATATAGAAAGCGCCAAAAGACTTGTTGCTGAATTAGGAACAGCAGAAGTATTTGAGGATCCTTATGACCTTATAAGAAGCCCTGAAGTTAGTGCTATATTAGTATGTTCAATTGGTTCGACTCATGAAGAATTTGTTTTGGCATCAATTGCAGCAGGAAAATATGTCTTTTGCGAAAAACCTCTGGCTACTTCAGCAAGTGCATGTAAGAATATTGTTGAAGCTGAAATGAATTTTGGAAAAAGATTAGTCCAAGTAGGATTCATGCGTCGATACGACTCTGGATATCAAAAATTAAAAAAAGTCATTGAAAATTCTGAAATTGGAGATGTTCTGATGATTCATTGTGCACATAGGAATCCTACAGTTCCAGAATCTTATGTAACTGAGATGGCTGTATCAGATTCATTAGTTCATGAGATAGATGTGATTAGGTGGTTATTAAAAGAGGACTATGTAACAGCTCAAATGATTTTTGCAAAAAAAACAAAACGAAGCCATGAGAACTTACATGATCCTCAAATTTTATTGTTGGAAACAAGGAGTGGAATTCGAATTGATGTTGAAATGTTTGTTAATTGTCAATATGGTTATGACATTCAATGCGAATTAGTTGGCTCGGATGGAATTGCTAAGCTTCCTGAACCTGAAAGTTTAGTGGTTCGAAAAGACGAAAAGAAATTTACAAGTATAGATACTGATTGGAAAAAAAGATTTATAAAAGCTTATGATATAGAATTACAAGAATTTATTGATGGTATTGTGGGTAATAAAATTCAAGGTCCATCTTCATGGGATGGATATGTTGCCGCAATTGCGTGTGATATATGTATTAAAGCACAAAAGACAAAAGCTATTGAACCATTTTCAATTGTAGAGACACCAAAATTTTATAGGTAATACTTAAGAAAATCTTAATTGTAAGTTTCTCCATTAATCCAATCGTGATCGTCTTCCCAAGTGAAACACCACTTTCGAACAGGTCCAGCCATTACATTTAAGTAATAATTATCATAACCTGCGATCGTGGCAACTGGGTGGTAGCCTTTTGGAACCATAACAACATCTTTATCATAAACCGCCATAGACTCGTCAAGGCTTCCATCTTCGGTATAAACTCTCTGAAATGCAAAACCTTGTTTAGGATTAAAACGGTGGTAATATGTTTCTTCCAAATAGGTCTCGTTTGGAAAATCATCAGTGTCGTGTTTGTGAGAAGGATATGAGCTGGTATTACCCTGATCAGTGTAACATTCAACAACTAAAAGACTATTTGCTGGTTCTGTTTCTGGTAATATATTATGAACTAATCTTTTATTTTGTCCTTTCCCTCTTTTTTCTGAATCCATATGACTAGGAGAAATAATCCTTGATTCATAATTTCCCCCACCGGGAGCTTTACAAATTGCTATTTCCAGTGATGACAAGGCTTTAAGTTCTATAAAATCATTTTTGTTTATATATACTGCCCAAGGTTTTTTTCGTTCGAAGGGTGACATTCTATCTCCAATTTGAGTCAGGTTTATTTTTTGATTACGAACATTACATTTACCAGAAATTACAACAATACAAATTTCATTGGAGTCACTTTTTATAAGGGTGGTTTGATTTTTTTGAAGTTCTTTTGTCTCAAAGGATACGTACTTCCAATTAGCCTTTTTTAGGGTAATCAATTGAGTTTGTCCTTCGGGATCTGGATATTTATATTTAGACAATAATTTATTTTTCATGATTTATTAAAAGTAAATTTTATAAATATAACTTAATACAAATAAATTAATTCCAAAAAAAAACCTAATTAGAACTATTGATATGATATTAATCCACCAATAAAGCATTAAATTTATTTTTTACTTTTTCTTTTATTATAATTTAAAACTTTAAAATAATTTTTAGCTTTTAGATTGGTTTTTTTAAAATTCTAATAGTCATGAAATTAATGGTATTATGAAAGAATCTTTTAGATGGTATGGACCCGACGATCCTGTTAGTTTAAATAATATTTCTCAAATAGGTGCGAAAAATGTAGTTTCTGCATTACATCAAATTCCTAATGGTTTAGTTTGGAATAAAGATGATATTAAAGAGCATCAACAAATTATTAGAAATGCAGGTTTAGATTGGGAAGTTGTAGAATCTGTTCCAGTCCATGAAGATATTAAACAACGCACTGGTTCTTTTCAAACTTATATAGATAATTACAAAGCAACTCTTGAAAATCTTGCTTCATGCGGTATAAAGACTGTGTGTTATAATTTTATGCCTGTTCTAGATTGGACAAGGACTCATTTATTTTACCCTATGGGCGATGGTTCATTAGCTTTATGCTTCAACAGTTCTGCTCTAGCAGCTTTTGATTTATTTATTTTAAAAAGGAAAGATGCTGAAAGGGAATACAATTCAACACAAATCCAAAAGGCAAAAAGCTACTTTAAAAAACTTTCTTCAAATGAAATTGAGACTCTATCAAAAAATATTATATCTGGCATGCCAGGTGCCTCAGAGGGCTATACATTGGAACAATTCAGATCACAATTAGAAAAATATGAATTTCTGGATGAGGTAGATTTACAAGAGCATTTTCTTCTTTTTTTGGAGGAAATCATTCCAATTGCTGAGAGTATGAATGTCAGAATGTGTGTCCATCCAGATGATCCGCCCTATAATCTGTTTGGTATTCCAAGAGTTGTAAAAAATCTTCAAGATTTAAAGACTATTTTCCATAGAGTACCATCTCTTTCAAATGGGCTCACTTTTTGTACTGGATCCTTAGGTGTTAGAAAAGAAAATGATTTGTCTGTCATTTTTCAAAAATTTGCAAACCGTATTCATTTTCTTCATCTGAGAAGTATTCAATGGGAAGGAGAAGGTAGCTTTTTTGAAGCAAACCACTTAGAGGGAGATGTTGACATGTTTTCTGTAGTTTACGATATAATAGCTGAAGAAAAAAAGAGACTGAAACAAGGGCGTTCAGATTGGGAAATCCCAATGCGTCCTGACCATGGACATCAAATGTTAGATGATTTAAATAAAAAAACCAAACCTGGATACTCTGCAATAGGAAGACTTCGTGGACTATCTGAAATTCGTGGTTTAGCAGAAGGAATAAGTAAAACAATGAAGATTTAAAATATTATCTTATCAATTCAGTTTCTCCGAAGTATGATTGTCAGACATAATAAAACGTAATTTTTATATCTCAATGAAATCAAATAAAATAATTTGTTTTGGAGAAATCCTTTGGGATATTTTTGAAGATGGGAAAAAATTAGGTGGAGCACCTTTTAATGTGACAAACTCTTTAAAAGATCTTGGCGCTGATGTTGAGTTCATTAGTCGGATTGGCAAAGATTTTTTAGGTAACGAAATACTAAAAGAACTTAAAAGTCGTGGAGTTTCAACTATTTTTTTACAAGAGGACCCTATTTACCCCACTGGAAAAGTGACTGTGAGTATAGATTTTGATGGATCAGCAAAATATGAAATAGACAATGATTCCGCTTGGGATTATATAGAAAAAGAGGCTAAAACAGTCAAAATGGTAAGTGATGCTTCAGCTTTTGTCTTCGGAAGCCTCATAGCTAGGGCAAAATCTTTTGAAGCACTTAATTCTTTTTTAAAAGTATCTAAATTCAGCATTTTTGATATTAACTTAAGACCTCCATTTTATAATCAATCGTTACTAATCGATTTAATGAATAAATCAGATATGCTAAAATTTAATGATGAAGAGTTAGATATAATTGCTAGTGGATTAGAATCACCGTTTAATTCAATTGATAAAAACATTGAGTTTATTGCTGAAAGAACTAAAACGAAAATCATTTGTGTTACTAAAGGAAAATATGGAGCTGTTTTATACCATCATGGTGATTGGTTTTACAATAATGGTTATAGAGTTAAAGTAAAGGATTCTGTAGGAGCTGGAGATTCTTTTTTAGCAACCTTGATCAATGGCTTAATTGAAAAAGAACCATTACAAAAAACTATAGATTATGCATGTGCTATGGGAGCACTTGTGGCAAATAGTTTTGGGGCAAATCCAACTATCTCTATGAATGATCTTGAGTCATTTATTTATACTTATAAAGATCATTAATTTTTTTATATTGTTTAAAATCTTTCAAAATGATTAAAATAAATTTGTATTTGAGTTTTTTTTTATCTCTAAGTTTCGCAGTCAATTCTCAGAAAATTGATGGAAAGGATTTATTAGAAAAAGCCATTTCCTATCATGACCCTTTTTCAAGATGGGAGTCTTTTAATTC
>JBJKWV010000011.1:0-30368 GCA_045561915.1 Flavobacteriaceae bacterium | reverse complement strand
AAACGGTTCAAAAGGCGTTTTTTGTTATTTGAACGAATACGTTTTAATGCCGATTTATGATTTGCCATAATTAAAATTTATTTTGTAGCCCGTAGGGGAGTCGAACCCCTCTTTCCAGGATGAAAACCTGGCGTCCTAACCGATAGACGAACGGGCCATATTTTCAGTCCGCAAATGTACACGGAATATTATTATTAAGCAAGTAGATTTGAAAAACAAAAATCTGATATATTTTTATAGTGATTTATTTTAAAATAATAATCTAATTTGAGATTTTAAATATGATTTAAATAAAAAAAGAAATCAATAAAGCAATAAAAAGGTATAATCAATATGCTTTAGCAAAAAGCACACGTCTATTTGAATCTTTTCCAGAATAAACACATTTTCCTGACTCTTCTTCGCAATCTAATGGTATACAACGGATAGTTGCTTTTGTTATTTTTTTTATAGCCTGTTCAGTTAAATCCGTTCCATCCCAATGTGCAGATATAAACCCACCTTTGTTATTTAGTACTCTTTTAAATTCTTCAAAATTATCAACTTTGGTAATATTTTTATCTCGAAAAATTTGTGCTTTATTAAATAAAAGTGCTTGTATTTCTTTAAGACAATACTCAACGTGATGAACTACTTCATTCTGATTTATAAGAGTTTTTGAAAGATCATCTCTTCTAGCTACCTCTACAGTTTCATTTTCCAAATCATTAGGACCAATAGCTATTCTAAGTGGAACTCCTTTTAGTTCATATTCATTAAATTTAAAGCCAGGCTTAAATTTATCGCGATTATCAAATTTTACGCTAATATTTTTTTCTTCTAGAGATGATTTAATTTTTTCTGCAACTTTAGCGATTTCTTTTTGATCATCTTCACTTTTATATATAGGAATTATTACTACTTGATATGGGGCAAGATTAGGAGGTAAAACTAACCCTTTGTCGTCACTGTGAGTCATAATCAATGCTCCAATTAATCTAGTTGAAACACCCCACGATGTAGCCCAAACATGTTCTAATGCTCCGGTCTCGGAAGCAAATTTCACATCAAATGCCTTGGCAAAGTTTTGACCTAAAAAGTGAGAGGTTCCTGCTTGTAATGCTTTCCCATCTTGCATAAGGGCCTCTATGCAATAGGTTTGTTCTGCACCTGCAAATCTCTCACTAGCGGTCTTTGTACCTTGAATAACAGGAATAGCCATAAATTTTTCAAGAAAATCAGCATATACTTGATTCATCAATTTTGTTTCTTCTATTGCTTCTATTTTAGTGGCATGGGCAGTATGTCCTTCTTGCCATAAAAACTCAGCTGTTCTTAAAAAAAGTCGTGTACGCATTTCCCATCTAACAACATTTGCCCATTGATTGATTAAAATTGGTAAATCTCTATATGATTGAATCCAAGATTTATAAGTATTCCAAATAACAGCTTCGCTAGTTGGCCTAACAATAAGCTCCTCCTCTAGCTTTGCGTTTGGATCTACTTTTAATTTACCTAAATTATCTTCATCATTTTTAAGACGATAATGAGTGACTACAGCACATTCTTTTGCAAAGCCTTCAGCATTTTTTTCTTCAGCTTCGAATAAACTTTTAGGAACAAACAAAGGAAAATATGCATTTTCGTGGCCAGTAGCTTTGAACATTTTATCAAGTTCAGCTTGCATTTTTTCCCATATTGCAAACCCATATGGCTTAATAACCATACAACCACGAACTACAGAATTCTCTGCAAGATCAGCTTGCACAACTATTTCATTATACCATTTAGAGTAGTCTTTTTCGCGAGGAGTTAATTTATTACCCATAAAAGTTTGGCACAGAATTTGCCTATATTTGTTTGAACTATTTTGTGATTCAAAGTTAATCCTTTTGTATCACATTTCTAAAACGATTCGATATGAAAAAGAAACATTTAATTTTTAAAAGTATAAATTTATTTTTGAGTATTTCTTTGGTATTACTATTCACTAAATGTGGAAGTTTTCAAGGATCGTCTTATTTTAATTCAGATGGAATATATTTTTCAGAATCAAAATCAAGTTTAGAAAAAACCAATCCTATAACAAAATATAATTATTACGAGCAGTATTTCAAGGATGCAGCTGACAATGGTTATGTTGACATTTCTGAAGAGGAAATCTATTTTACGGATACAAATTCTTATACAAGCTCAGATTCAAATCCAGTGGATATAAGTATTGAAAATAATTCTCAAATACCATGGGGAGGAGAAACATCACAAACCGAAATTATTTTGAACAATTTTCCAAACTATTCCTGGGGATTTGCTGGTTTTGGTTTAGGCTTTTCGCCTTTCTGGAATAATTATTTTGGTAACCCATACCGATTTGGTTATGGTGGATTCTACAGTCCATTTATGAACTATCCATACTGGAATCCATATAGAGGCTATGCTGGTATGTGGGGAGGTTTTAATTCGTTTTATTCCCCTTTTGGTTTTCGAGGAGGATTTTATAATCCCTATGGTTTTGGATATAGAAATGGCTGGGCTAATCGATGGAATCGTTTTGGTGACTATTATGGTGATAATTTAAGACAAAGAAACAAACGAGACTACCGTTCTACTGTTGCCAGAATTAAATCTGGTCGTGGAGAAAAAAATTATGATAGCCCTAGAGAAAGAATTAGAGAAAATACTCAAAGCAATGATTCTAAGATACGCGATATTCAAAACACTCTAAATCGAGTTAATATTGGGAGAGGCTCAAATTCAATTGGAAGAAACTTAGTAGTTGGATATGATAGAAATCGTCTAAACGTTAACTCAGGAAGTATTGGAAATCCTAAAAGAAATACTAGGCCTGGAATAAATACTACTTCTTTAACTAGAGATGCAAGACAACCTCGTTCAAACACTACAATTTCAAACAGTACAACTAGATCTCCAATTGGGCTGTCTAGAGTTTCAGGTTCTACTCAAACACAATATCGTTTAATAGAACGTAATCCTTATAGTTCATCTTCAAGAGTTCAGCAAAACTCAAATTCAAATAGATTAAGATCTCAACCTAAATCATCAAACCCAAGATCTTCCTACAGAATTGTCAGAAACTCAAATCGCAGCAAAAATAGAAGTAGCGTTAATTACAGTAACAACAGAACGCAAAGGAGTAATAATTACAGTAGATCTAATAACTCCTACACAAATTATAGGTCTTCTACTCCATCATACAATTCTGGAGGTGGTCGTTCTGCAGGGAGAGGGGGTTCATCTGGAAGCAGAGGTCGAACAAATTAAAATAATTAAAACCCTAATATAAATGCGTTCCTTATTTTTCTTAGGTGCAGTTTTAATTGTATCTCAATTTACTGTATCACAAACAATTAATGATTTAGTCTACTTAACAAAAAATGATTTAAGTGGAACGGCTCGTTATACATCCATGGGTGGAGCATTTGGGGCTTTGGGAGGTGATTTAACAGCTATTACTAATAACCCCGCTGCATCTTCAGTTTTTTTAAACACAGAAGTGGGTGCATCAATTAATTTACAATCACGCTTAAATGAGGGTCAATTCTTCGGAGAATTTAAATCTACCAATGAAGATTCTTTTCACTTTGACCAATTTGGAGTCGTGTTTGTTTTTAATAATACCGATGATAAAAATCCATGGTCGAAAATAAGTACTGCTATAAGTGTAAATCGGATAGCAAATTTTAATCAAAAAGTCTCATTAAGTGGAAATAATAACAAAAGTATTGCTGATTATTTTTTGTACTATGCCAATGGAATTGAATATCAAGACATACAACTTTATAGTGACGAGACTATATCTGATGTTTATCGTTACTTAGGAGATGAAATCGGTTTCGGAGCTCAACAAGCCTTTTTAGGATATCAATCCTACATTATTGATCCACTTAGCTCAAATGATACAGAAAAATCATACATTTCAAACATAGCTTCTTCTAATAATAGAAATAATCTTGATATTTTAAACAGAGGCTTTCATAGAAAAACAAGTTTTAACTTCAGTAGTTTATATAAAAATATACTTCACTTGGGAGTGAATTTTAATCTACATAGGTTAGATTTTAGAAATAAAAAAGACTTTTTTGAAGGAAACCAAGATTTAAGTTCCTTTGTTTATGACGTTAATTTAAATGAAGATTTAATTAGTTTTGGAAACGGTTTTTCATTTCAATTTGGGGGAATATTAAAAATTGAAAATATAAGATTAGGGGCTTCTTACGACAGTCCTCAATGGATAGAGTTACAAGATGAAACTCAACAAAAATTAAGTGCATACAGATTTGAAGATGGTTTTGCAATAAAAGAAATTATTGATCCAGATATAACTAATTCCTATTCACCCTATCGTCTTAAAATCCCATCGAAAACTACTCTAAGCTTTGCTTATATTTTCAATTTAGCAGGACTTATATCTTTAGATTATAGCTTTCAAAATTTTTCACAAACCTATGTTAGTCAGGAGGGTATAAGTGAATTTTTAAATTCTTTAAATGAAGAAACAAACAAATTTTTAAATCCCATAAATACTTTAAAAATAGGTGGAGAATATCGACTCAAAAATATGAGCTTAAGAGGTGGATATTTTTATCAAACAAAGAGTCAAGACACAAATGAAAATGGTAACCAAGCTCTAACCTTTGGAATTGGTTTTGACTTTGGAGGAAGTAATCTTAATTTTTCTTTAATAATGTTCGAACAAAATAGAGATTTTAAAGTTTTTTCTAAGGGACTAACATCACCTTACAGTATTAAAGAAAATCTTTCACAATTTACTCTTAGCTATAATTTTAAACTTTGATACTAGTCTAGCTATCAATATCCTTACTAAAATAATTATATTTGTATTCATTTGAATTGGCTCATGAAAACAGAAAAACTATTACCAGGTAGTATAACTGATAAAAGTAAAGTTAAGAAGCGTGAGTTTTCAGATTATATTAAACTTGACATTAAATTTTAATGAATAATTCATTAGTTGTATACAACTCATTAAAAGGTGAAAAAGAAAATTTCAAACCTATTTTACCAAATAATGTAGGTATGTATGTATGCGGACCAACTGTATACAGCAATGTACATCTTGGAAACTGTAGAACTTTCATCTCATTTGACTTAATATACCGATACCTAAAACATTTGGGATATAAAGTCCGTTATGTGAGAAATATTACTGATGCTGGCCATCTTGAAAATGATGCTGATGAAGGTGAAGACAGAATTGCAAAAAAGGCCCGCTTAGAATCCATAGAGCCTATGGAGGTGGTTCAAAGATATACTGTCGACTTTAGGAATACTATGTCTAAATTTAACACCTTACCACCAGATATAGAGCCTACAGCTACTGGACATATTGTTGAACAAATTGAACTGATAAAAAAAATTATAGAGCATGGCTTTGCTTATCAAGTAAATGGATCTGTTTATTTTGATGTAATTAAATTTAATGAACTAACTCCCTATGGTAAGCTTAGTGGAAGAAAAATCGAAGAATTAATTCATAATACACGAAATTTAGATGGCCAAAGTGATAAAAAAAATCCACAAGATTTTGCGCTCTGGAAAAAAGCTGAAGCTCAACATATTATGCGCTGGCCATCACCGTGGAGTGAAGGTTTTCCAGGATGGCACCTCGAATGTACAGCCATGAGTCAAAAATACTTAGGTTCTCAATTTGATATACATGGTGGTGGAATGGATTTAAAATTTCCTCATCATGAATGTGAAATCGCACAAGCTGAATCAATTCATAAAAAACCTCCTGTTAAATATTGGTTGCATGCCAATATGCTGACCCTTAATGGGAAGAAAATGTCTAAATCTACTGGAAATAACATATTACCTGAAGAGATGTTTAGTGGTGAAAATAAGATTTTTAAAAAATCTTATTCACCAATGGTTGTTCGTTTTTTTATGCTTCAAGCTCATTATCGAAGTATTGTAGATATAAGCGAGAGAGCAATAGAGGCATCAGAAAAAGGTTTTAATAGATTGAATGATGGCATTCAAAAGCTAGATAAACTCATTCCATGTTCTATTGAGAGTGAATTTGACATAACAACATGGAAAGAAAAATGTTATAATGCTCTAAATGATGACTTTAACAGTCCCCTTCTAATTGCACATCTTTTTGATTCTGTTAAATATATAAATGCAACTTTCAATAACAAACAACAAATTAATTCTCATGATTTAAAGGAATTAAAAAAATTAATACATGTTTTTTTTAATGATGTCCTAGGCTTAAAACCTATTGAAACATCTAAAAATAATCAACTTGAAGGTCTTTTAGACGTATTATCTCAGATTAGAGATAAAGCTAGAAATTCTAAAGATTTTGAAACCTCAGATCTAATTCGTGATTCTCTTTCGAAATTGAATATTCAAGTCAACGACACTAACGAGGGAAGTACGTTTAAAATAAATTAACCTTTTATTTTGAAAAGAATATTAATTTTCCCGTTAGTATTATTAATAAAAGCCTATACAAGCTTTATATCCCCTTTATTACCTGCTACATGTAGATTTCAACCTACTTGTTCACAATATGCCTTAGAAGCTCTCAAAAAATTCGGATTATTCAAAGGAGGGTTACTAACCATAAAGCGAATATCAAAATGTCATCCGTGGGGTGGTTCAGGGTATGATCCAATTCCATGATTAATTATTTCTTATCACTTCTATTTTAATTACTTTTACGAGGTTAAAATATTAAAAATGTACTTTACAAAAATTGATTGGGCCCCAAGTGAAACAATTTTCAAAATCGGGACTTTTGGCGTTCATTATTATAGCCTTATGTTTATTATTGCTTTTGGTCTTGGTTATTACATAATGAAGAAAATTTTTATTGATGAAAAAATTTCTTTGGATTATTTGGAGTCACTTTTTGTATATATGGTATTGTCAATTTTACTAGGTGCCCGTTTAGGAGATGTTTTCTTTTATAGTTGGGATTATTACCAAAATCACCCTTTGGAAATTTTATTACCCATCAAAGATACATCCACTGGATATAAATTTACAGGCTTCAGAGGTTTAGCAAGTCACGGAGCTGTAATCGGTTCATTGATTGGATTGTCTTTATACAAAATGAAATTTAAAGAGAAAACAATTTTGTGGCTTTTAGACAGAGTTGTAGTGCCTGTTACTATTGGGGCTACTTTTGTTCGTCTTGGAAACTTTTTTAATTCAGAAATTGTAGGGAGATATAGTAATTCTAATTTTGGAGTAGTCTTTTTAAACCGTGGGGAAAATCTTCCTCGTCATCCAGCACAGCTTTATGAAGCTTTTGGCTATCTTATCCTTTTCTTAATTATTAAACAAGTTTATAAGTCAAAAAAGAAAAATATGGAAGGCTATCTTATAGGTCTGTTTTTTTCTGGAATGTTTACCATTCGATTTTTAATTGAATTTATAAAGGAAAGTCAAGGAGGCTTTGAAGAATATTTGCCTTTTCTTTCTACCGGTCAATGGTTAAGTATTCCATTTATTATATTAGGTTTTTATCTCATGAACAGAAAATCTAAAATAATTTAGTTTAAACAATGGAAGATAAGCTTAGGTATCCAATTGGAAAATTTGAATGGGTAGAAGAACCTAGTCCAAAGCAGCTCGACAAAGCAATACGAATCTTAGTCAAATTTCCGAAAAAATTAAGAACAAAAGTGATAGGATTAAATTCAAGTGATTTAAAAAATAAATATCGCCCTGGGGGTTGGAATATTGCACAAATAATTCACCATTTAGCCGATAGTCATATGCATTGTTTCTTAAGAATGAAACATGCCGTTTTAGAAGATTTACCAAGCATTAAAGATTATAGTGAAAAAAAATGGGCTAGTTTAAGTGATGCTACTAATACCGATATTTCCTATAGCTTAGATTTAATAGAGGCTCTTCATATAAGATGGACGTTTTTCCTAAAGAAATTGAGCAATAAAGAATTTAAACGTTGTTATTTTCACTCTGAAAGAAATAAAAATTATCCCATTGGAACAACAACACTTTTATATGCATGGCATTGTGATCATCACCTTGCTCATATTGAAATTTCTTTAAAAAACAATTAGTAAAATTAGTTTAATTATTTGAAATTTTTAAAATAATTTTCTTTTAAACTAACTTATTTCGCTTCAATTTTTTTTCTCTGAGTATCATACATGACTGGTGTTGCAATAAATACTGAGGAATAAGTACCTACTATAACACCTACTATTAAAGCAAACATGAAACCTCTGATTGACTCACCCCCAAATATAAAAATTGCTAAGAGAACAAGTAGGGTTGTGAGTGAAGTGTTTAGTGTCCTACTTAAAGTACTATTTAGTGCACTGTTAACAGTATTGTTAAATTCCAATTTAGTGTGTTCATTAACGAATTCCCTTATCCTGTCAAATACAACAACAGTGTCATTTAGAGAATATCCTATAACAGTCAAAATAGCAGCTATAAATGCTTGATTTATTTCCATACTGAAAGGCATAAAAGTATAAGTGATAGAAAAAATTCCAAGAACAATTAAAACATCATGAAAAACTGCTGCTACTGCTCCAAGGGAAAATTGCCATTTTTGAAATCGTAATAATATGTATAGAAAGACGACAATTAGAGATCCTATTACGGCTAAGAACGAATTCTTTTTAATATCGTCAGCTATAGTCGGTCCTACTTTTATCGAAGACATAATCCCAATGGATTTTTCTGAACTACCTTTAACAAAATCATCATAAGAAATACCATCTGGCAAATAGTATAAAAGTGAAGAGTAAAGTTTATTTTGAATTTCTTCATCTACAGCAACACCCTGAACATCGACTTTGTATTTCGTTGTAATTTTTAATTGATTCTCCTCTCCAAAAGTTTTTACTTCAGCGCTTCCAAACTCGTCATTTAAAAGCGATCCTATTTCTGACGAATTAACAGGCTTTTCAAAACGAACCGTATAAGATCTTCCACCTACAAAATCTACACCTTGATTAAGTCCCCTGTAGCCTAATGATACTAAACTAACTAAAACCAAAATAGAGGATACTAAGTAAGCAACTTTTCGCTTTTGCAGGAATTTTATGCTAATTTTAGATAGTAGACCTTTTGTGGATTTTGTAGAAAAAGATACGCCTTTACCTTTTTCATTTCTCGAGTCAACAAGAATTCTTGTAATGAATATTGCCGTGAATAAGGAAGTTCCAATACCAATTAATAAAGTAGTGGCAAATCCTTTGATGGGTCCAGTTCCAAAAACAAATAAAATTAGTGCTGTTAAACCGGTAGTAATATTAGCATCTAAAATTGAAGACAGGGCATTATTAAATCCATCAGCTATTGCTTTACGTGTACCTTTACCTTTATTAAGTTCTTCGCGAACACGTTCAAAAATTAGTACATTGGCATCAACAGAAATACCAATTGTAAGAACAATTCCTGCAATACCTGGTAAAGTAAGTACCGCTCCTAAACCTGCGAGAATACCAAATATCAACAATATGTTTAAAAGTAGAGCTATATCTGCAAAAAACCCAGAGCTTCCGTAATAAAAAATCATCCAGAGTAAAACTATAACTAACGCGATTAAAAAAGAATAAATCCCAGCTTCAATGGCCTCTTTACCAAGAGAGGGTCCAACTATTTCGGATTGAATTATTTCAGCTGAAGCTGGAAGTTTTCCCGCTCTCAAAACGTTTGCTAAGTCAATCCCTTCATTGAGTGTAAAATTTCCTGTGATTTCAGATCGCCCACCAGAGATTGCTCCACTAGAAACTCCTGGAGCAGAATAAACTATGTTATCGAGTACAATAGCAATGTTACTTGCCTCTTTGAATGCTTTCCCGGTCATCTTCTCCCAAATTCTTGCACCTCTTGAATCCATTTGCATTGATACAGCAGGATTTCCAAGTTGATCAAAGGTTTGCAATGCATCTACTACAACTCCCCCACTCAAAGGTGCCAAATTATCACGGTTAGATTTTAATGCGTAGAGTTCTAAAACGTTACCGTTATCGATAGGTTTTCCCCAAACAAATCTTGTATATCTGTATTCTGAAGGTAATAGCCTACGAACATCAGGTTGATTTAAAAAACCCATGATTAAATCAGCATCACGAGCAGCAAATTGTGCTAAAACTGGACCACCTTGAAAACCTTGGCCAACGACACGATCAAGAATTGGATTAAATGTTGTAGTTATTGAGTCTTGGGTTGCAACATCAGCTAATAAATCGTCAATTTCGGAACTTTGATCTTTATCAGTTTTTTCACTAGTATTGTCTTTTGATTTAGAGGCTAATAATGTGTTTGCTTCAATAAGAAACCCAACAAGTTGATCATTTTTAAAAGTTTCCCAAAATTCGAGCTGTGCTGTACTTTGAAGTAAATTTTGAACACGATCCACATCTTTAGCTCCTGGCAACTCAACCAAAATTCTTCCTGAAGATCCTAAACGTTGAATATTTGGTTGTGTTACTCCAAATTTATCTATACGCTTTCTAAGAACCTCAAAAGCAGACACGATTGATTCATCAATTTTCCTTCTTATAATGACCTGTGTTTCCTGATCATTCATCTCAAAGTTAATCTCATCACTTAAAGTACGATTTGCAAAAATATCAGGGGACGCTAATTTGGTGCCACTTTTAATTAAATCAAAAGCATCGAAGAAAGATTCAATGTAAGGAGCATCAGAAGACTTTTGAAGTAAGTCTGCTTCATCTAGTGCTTTATTGAATATGGGATTTTTTGTATTTTCAGCTAAGCCGCTAAGGATATCTCGAATAGATATCTGAAGAATCACATTTATACCTCCTTTAAGATCTAAACCTTTATTCAGTTCCTTTTCTTTAGCATCATTGTAGGATGTAAAACCATAAACAGGATTGTTTCCAATAGAATCCAAATAATTATTAGTTTTTTGATCACGTAATTCTAGATAATTGGTTTCATCCTCGGAAACAACTTGTGTCGCATATGAGGATGCTTTTTTCTCAATATTACTGGTAATGAATGTAAAAGAAAGTTGGTAAATACTTACTAAAGCAAATAAGACACCAAAAATTCTTATTAAAGAATTATTCTGCATTTTATAAATTTAAAGCTCGTTTAAGGCGAGCAAATATAATATTAAACCTAAGATTTGACAACTCTACAAGAGAATAAAACCTTTGAAGTTGCTTTTTTAAAGAATATCTTTTAAAGCATCATTCATGATTTGAACTTTTTCAGCACTATTTTTTAACAATGCTTGTTCCATTTCGTTTAGCTTGATATCTACTATGGATTGAACTCCATCGGATCCAATTATGCAAGGAACTCCAATACATATATCGCTTAAACCATACTCCCCTTCTAATAGAACAGAGCAAGGAATCATACGGTTATAATCATTTAAAATACTGTCTACCAAAAAGGCAACTGAAGCCCCTGGCGCATACCAAGCAGACGTTCCTAAAAGTTTTGTCAGTGTGGCTCCTCCCACCATAGTGTCAGCAGCTACTTTTTGTAAAGTTTCAGCATCTAGATACTGTGAAACTGGTCCACCATTATAACTAGCTAATCTGGTAAGTGGAATCATTGTTGTGTCACCATGCCCTCCAATCACCATACCCTGGATATCGTTTACAGGCTTATCTAAAGCTAACGAAAGATAGGTTTTAAAACGTGAACTATCTAAAGCTCCTCCCATTCCTATTATTCTATTCTTAGGAAGTCCTGTAGACTTTAAAGCCAAATATGTCATTGTATCCATTGGGTTTGAAACCACCACAATAATAGCGTTTGGAGAATTAATTAAAATACTCTCTGAAACTTTTTGAACAATCCCCGCATTAATACCAATTAGCTCTTCACGAGTCATTCCTGGTTTCCTGGGCACCCCAGATGTAATTACTACAACATCACTTCCCGATGTTGCAGAATAATCATTGGTAACACCTTTTATTGAAGTGTTAAAACCTAGAGTTGTTGCAGTTTGAAATAAATCTAAAGCTTTTCCTTCAGCAAATCCTTCTTTTATATCAAGAAGAACAACTTTACTTGCAATCTCTTTTTGTGCGATGTATTCAGCGCAAGAGGCTCCTACATTACCAGCACCAACAATGGTAACTTTCATTTTTATAAATTTAAATTAGTTTTTTCCCTGTGATCAAACATCAATGTTTGCATATTTAGCATTTTGCTCAATAAATTCTCTTCTCGGGGGGACCTCATCACCCATTAACATAGTAAAAACTCTATCTGCCTCACCACCAGGTTCAATTACAACTTGCCGTAAAGTTCGTTCTTCAGGATTCATAGTTGTATCCCAAAGTTGAGTTGCATTCATTTCACCTAGACCCTTATATCTCTGAATAGATGTACCTGCTCCATATTGCTGGACTAACAGATCTCTTTGATCGTCATTCCAGGCATAATCCTTCTTTTGCCCCTTTTTAACTAGATACAAAGGTGGTGTAGCAATATAAATATAACCTGACTCTATCAGCTCTCTCATATACCTAAAAAAGAAAGTTAATATAAGGGTTGATATGTGACTCCCATCAACATCGGCATCACACATAATAACAATTTTATGATAACGCAACTTCTCTAGATTTAAAGCCTTACTATCTTCTTCTGTCCCAATAGTAACTCCCAAAGCGGTATAGATATTTCGAATCTCTTCATTTTCAAAAACCTTATGCTGCATAGCCTTTTCGACATTTAAAATTTTCCCACGCAGCGGAAGTATAGCTTGAAAGTTACGATCTCTTCCTTGCTTAGCTGTTCCTCCAGCAGAATCTCCTTCAACTAAAAAAACTTCGCATAATGTAGGATCCTGTTCAGAACAATCGGATAACTTTCCAGGAAGCCCTCCCCCACTCATAACAGTTTTTCTCTGAATCATTTCGCGAGCTTTTCTAGCAGCATGACGAGCCTGAGCGGCTAATATGACTTTTTGTACAATAGTTTTAGCATCATTCGGATTTTCTTCAAGATAATTCTCGAGCATTTCAGAGACAGCCTGAGAAACTGCTGAAGTAACGTCTCTATTTCCTAATTTAGTTTTGGTTTGTCCCTCAAATTGCGGCTCAGCCACTTTAACGGAAATAATGGCTGTGAGACCCTCTCTAAAATCGTCTCCTGCTATGTCAAATTTTAATTTATCTAAGAGTCCTGAGGAGTCTGCATATTTTTTTAAAGTTGTTGTTAGGCCCCTTCTAAAACCTGATAAATGAGTCCCACCCTCATGGGTATTAATATTATTGACGTAAGAATGTAAGTTTTCAGAAAAGGAAGTATTATAAATCATAGCTACTTCAACCGGAACTGAATTTTTCTCTCCTTCCATAGCTATCACATCACCTATAATTGCTTCACGGTTTTCGTCTAGAAAGTGAATAAATTCTTTTAAACCTTCTTTGGATTGAAATGTTTCAGAAACAAACTCTCCTTTGTCATCTTTTCTTCTTCTATCAATAATCTCAATTTTAATGCCTTTATTTAAATAAGACAACTCTCGCATCCTTAAGGAGAGAGTATCATAGTCATATTCTAGAATTTGTTTAAATATTTCAGGATCAGGTTTAAATGTAACTTCAGTCCCTGTTTCATTAGTGTCTCCTATGGCAGCTACTGGTCCACTTGCCTTTCCCCTAACATATTCTTGTTGCCAAATTTTACCATCACGGTTTACAATAGCAATTAAATTTTCAGACAATGCGTTGACACATGAAACTCCTACACCATGTAGACCCCCGGAAACTTTATAAGAGTCCTTGTCAAACTTTCCGCCTGCACCAATCTTCGTCATTACAACCTCAAGTGCTGAGACACCCTCTTTTTTGTGAATACCGACAGGTATTCCTCTACCATTATCCTTTGTTGTTATTGAGTTATTTTCATTAATTGTTACAGTAATTTTGTCACAGTGACCTGCTAATGCTTCATCTATTGAATTGTCTACTACTTCGTAAACTAAATGGTGAAGTCCACGAGAGCCTACATCACCAATATACATTGATGGTCTCATCCGAACGTGCTCCATACCCTCAAGGGCTTGAATACTATCTGCAGAATATTGATTTTTTTGGTTTTCTTCGTTCATTTTTTAAATGTTTTTCGCCCGTGAAAACTAAGACTACCAAATATAATTATTTAGCCTTTGAAATATTGGCTAAACCCCTGTCAATATTGGGAAGTTATCAACACAAAAGTGTTTAAAAGATATTGTTTTTTGAATTAAAATTCTTAAAAAAAAATGCTAATCGTCGTAGCTTTTTTCGTGAACATTTAAAACAGCTCTTCCACTAGGATCATTTTGATTTTGAAATGCTTTGTCCCAAGCTAGTGCTATTGGTGTACTACATGCAACCGAAGGTACAGATGGAACACTCAAAGCAGCAGCTTCACTTGGAAAGTGTGATTCAAAAATAGAGCGATAATAAAACTCTTCCTTGTTTTGAGGTGTTTGAGTAGGAAATCGATAATGAGCATTTTTCATTTGATCATCTGAAATTTCTAAATCTACTAACTCTTTTAAACTATCTATCCAACTATACCCAACTCCATCAGAAAATTGCTCTTTTTGACGCCAGGCAATGCTTTTGGGTAAATAATCTTCAAAAGCTTTTCTTAAAATCCATTTCTCCATGCGATCCTCTGTTATCATTTTATCTTTTGGATTCAAACGCATAGCTGTTTCGATAAACTTTTTATCTAAGAAAGGAACACGACCCTCAATTCCCCATGCTGCAAGTGACTTATTAGCTCTTAGGCAGTCGTATTGGTGAAGCTTGTCAAGCTTTCTTACTGTTTCTTCATGAAATTCTTTTGAGTTAGGTGCCTTATGAAAATAAAGATAACCTCCAAATAATTCATCCGCCCCTTCTCCAGATAAGACCATTTTAATTCCTAATGATTTGATTGCTCGAGCCATTAAATACATAGGTGTAGAAGCTCTAATTGTGGTAATATCATATGTCTCAAGATGATATATCACTTCGCGAACAGCATCTAGCCCCTCCTGAACAGTAAATTTAACTTCATGATGAACAGTTCCAATATGTTTTGCGACTTCTTTTGCAGCAGCAAGATCTGGTGACCCCTCTAAACCCACTGAAAAAGAGTGTAATTGTGGCCACCATGCTGTTTGGGTATCATCTGATTCGACTCTTTTCGCAGAAAATTTTTTAGCTAGGGCTGAAGTTATAGACGAATCCAAACCTCCTGAAAGTAGAACTCCATATGGAACATCACTCATTAATTGGCGATGAACGGCATCAGATAAGGCATCATGTAATTTTTTTATTGATGTTGAATTCTCTTTTACTTTTTCATAAGAATCCCAATCGGTTTTATACCACTTGACTAGTTTTGAGTCGCTACTATGAAGATAATGTCCCGGTGGGAAGAGTTCAATTTTTGTACAAACCCCTTCTAGAGCTTTTAATTCAGATGCCACATAAAAAGTTCCATTTTTATCCCATCCCATATATAAAGGGATAATACCCATATGATCTCTTGCAATAAAGTATTCGTTTAATTCATTATCGTATATAGCAAATGCAAATATTCCGTTTAGTTTATCTACAAAATTTCTACCATACTTTTGATACATAGCAAGTATAACTTCACAATCGGAATGAGTTTTGAATTTATAATCATACTCACAAATATTTCTTAATTCACGATGATTATAAATCTCCCCATTTGCAGCAAGAATAAGATTTTCAGATGGACTTATTAATGGTTGTTTTCCGGAAGTTGGATCTACAATCGCTAGACGCTCGTGTGACAAAATTGCATTAGAAGCATCATAGATACCACTCCAATCTGGACCACGATGCCTCAACTTTTTTGACATCTCTAGTATTTGAGGACGAATAATTTCACTTTTTTGCTTTAAATCAAAAGCACAAACGATACCACACATAATGATTTTATTACAAAATTAATTTATTTAATTTAAATTTTAAATAATAAAATGTATTATGATTAAAAAATTAAACTAATATTTGATATTTAAAAATTAATTTTAATTTTCTAGCAGTAAAAATGTAAAAATGTTAATATTATGAATTTATTTTAATTGATTCGGTTGCTGTAAACAATGTTACCATTAAGCAAAGTGGCAACCACTCTTGTTTTTAATATATTGCTTTCTTTAATCGAGATTATGTCCCTATCAAGAATAATGAAATCAGCAACTTTTCCAACCTCAATTGAACCTTTTTGATCCTCTTCGAAGTTTGCATAGGCACCCCATTTCGTCATTCCAGATAGAGCTTCCATTCTTGAGAGTTTATTTTTATTAAGGTAACCTCCTTCAGGATATAAGTTTTTGTCCTGCCTTGCAATAGCAGCAAAAAATGTTAATAGAGGGCTCACTTCTTCAACTGGAAAATCTGTTCCTAATGAAATACGACCTGACATATCTAATAGTTTTTTGTATGCATAAGCACCATTAAGACGACTAGATCCAACTCGTTCTTCAGCCCAGTACATATCACTTGTAGCATGTGTGGGTTGAACTGACGGAATAATTTTTCGGTTAAAAAGAGATATATCGGCCGTATCAATAATTTGAGCATGCTCAACTCTCCATCTTGGGTCATAAGAAAATACTAAGGCCTTATTGTAGGCATCTAATATTGTCCGGTTTGCGTCATCACCAATGGCATGAGTGTTCATCTGAAAGGGAGTAGTGGATAACATGTAAGCAAGTCTTTCTAAAGAATCCTTAGGAGTAATAAATTCTCCTTTATGAGACTTTAAATCGGAATAAGGAGCCTTTAATGCTGCTCCACGCGAACCAAGTGCACCATCGGCATATACCTTGAAAGATCTAACATTTAGCTTATCCGTTCTAATAGGTCCATTTGACAGGAAATAGTCCATATTATTTTTATTGTTTGAAATCATGGCATAAACTCTTATGTTGAGCTCTCCAGTTTTTTGCAAACTATCAATCAAATAAATCTCATCTTTGTCAATCCCTGCTATAGATACGGTTGTAAGACCATTTTCAAATGCAATTTTCTCAGCATCCTTTAGTGCTTTAATTTGTTCATTTAGAGAAGGCTTAGGTAAAATTGAAGTCACCAATGAAATTGGGGAATCAACTAAAACACCTGATAGTCTTCCATTATTCTTGATAATTGTTCCTCCTTTAATTTTAGTTTTTTCATTAATTCCTGCCATGTCAAGTGCTTTCTGATTGACAAGGAGAGCGTGACCATCAATACGCCTTAATGCAACTGGGATATCAGGAAATAATGAATCTAATTTGGATTTGTTTGGTAAAGATTTATCTTTCCAATCATTTTGATCCCAGCCTCGACCGAGAATTGCACTTAATTCTTTATTTTTTGAATAGTCTTGAACACGATTTAAAACCTCTTCAAAACTTTTTGTCCCCCTAAGATCAACTTGTTGCAGACTAAGACCCAATTTTAGAAAATGACAATGTGAGTCAATAAAACCTGGATATACCGGTAATTTTTGAAGATCTAAAACTTTTTTAGCATCATATTTATCGATAAGTTCATCTCCACCAACAGCTACAAATTTGCCCTCATCAATAACAAATGCAGAAGCTTTTCCAGCGATATCGTCTAAGGTATAAACAGTAGCATTATGAACTATGAGATCAACCTTATCTTGACATGAATAAAAAAATACAGCTAAGAAAAAAAAGAATGTAATATGAATATATTTTCTCATAACAAATCAAAAATGTTTTTTAAAAATTCTAAATGCAAATGTAATGAAATCATACTGGCCTACATAAAATTAATGATGTTTTGAAAATCGATAAAATTAGTATTGAAAATCAAACTTATAAGTTACTCCACCAACTAAAAGCATTGGTGGTTCAGGATAATAAGCCCATCTTCCGTTCGCCCCCTTTGTACTAAAGCGTCCTTTTACAAATACATCAAATTGATCTGAAATTTTATAAGTAATATGAGCTGTACTCCTAATAAAAAATGGTAGATCCTCTGGTATAATTTGTACATCATTTAAATCTTGTTGAAGAAAAATTGGATGTAAAGCTGCTTTTCTATCTCCCCAAAAGCTACCATTTAAGGAGAAAAGGAAACGATCTTTAAATTTAAACTGACTTTCCCAATTCATTTCTAAAGCAGGAACATTCCACAAATATTCTTCTTTGTTTGAATCAAATATCCGATAAACTGTTTTAAAACGAACAAAGTTATTTTTTGTTAAGTCGATTTGAATTGCAGCATTAAAGCCATAAACATCGGTATAAGCATATTGACTTTGAAAAGAATTGGATAGGCGATAAGAAAATTCTTCATTCGTATTATCATAGGGCAAACGAACAAAATATGTGAAGTTCTCTATTTGGTCAAAAATAAATCCTAAATCAAAATTCAAAATAGAAGCCAAACTAGATCGAATACCAACTTTAGCATTGTATTTGTTAAATGTTGGGGCTAAACTAGTTGTAGGAGCTAGAAAAGGGTTTGATTCTGAAAGTGTTTTATAAGTGTTTTGATTGACTCCTCCGTTAGATATGAGATAAGGACTGATAGTACTTCCAGACTTATTGTAAAATATTTCAATTTTTGGGTAATATAATAACGAGCTTGAAAAATCATCAACACCAAGAAGATATGTGACCCCAGCACCAATAATCATTTTTAGATCACTAAAGTTTCCTTTCCAGAAAACATCAACAGTGCCTTGGCCTTGAGAATATTGTTCGTTAGAAAGTTTAAAGTAAGATCTATCAAAATTTGTTTTAAAACCTTGAATTTTAACTTCTGCTTTAATTTTTCCTTTTCCAAGATCATTTTCTAATCCTGTACCTATTGCGACTTGCTGCTCAAAACTATTATAGTTATCAGAGCTTATGTTAGCTTGAAAAGTTATATTATTTAATAGAGAATTATACCAATTCCAATTTGTTCTAAGTTTAAAAAAATTTCTATTGATTTCTGGATTTAGATTGTTGATCAAAAAATTATTCCAACTTGTGTCATAAAGACCAAAATAGTTGTTATTATTTGAAGTAAATTGGATCTGAGTATTTGCATTATATTCATTACTTCTTAAATTGTGATGAAGGCCAAATTGACTGTGACTTTGATTACTTTTAAGTAGACTATTGTCTACATTAGCACCAAAACCATCACGATAAAACCTAATTCCAAACCGCTGTCCTCTGTCAATCTCTATTAAGCTTGAAATATTTAAATACAACTGACTTTTATTACCAAAAGCACCACTAAAAAAAGTGTTGTAAGGTGTTGATGATGACCTCTGCTGAAGCTTTAAAGGTGTGGCTTTATTTGGTTGAAATGTTGAAACTACCGGTACAGCCTTAAATTTATATTCTAATTTTATTTTTGCATTCAATAAACTATCATGAAACTCAGCTGCATTTTTAATTTTAAAAGCATCAGATAAATTTGGTGTATAAGATTTAACAACAAGTACCTGTTGAGTGCCAATGGAATTATTTTCTTTATTTTCTTGTGCAGAAACATTTATGGTAAAAATAAAGAAGATTATAAATCTAAATCTAACCATTAACGTCATCATTAATGATTGAACGATTTGACTTTTCTAACGAAGCTTGATATTTAATTCTTAATTTCTGAGCTTCTTGAACTACTTCTGGGTAGTTTTCAAAATTATCTATCAAGGAATCTAGAATAAAAATAGCTTGAAATGAATCCTCTAAAGCAAAATAGTTCTTTGCTAGTAAAAGCAATGCTTTTGCATTCCACTTTTTAGCTTGACCTCCGTTTTCAGCAATTTTAGAAATTAACTTATTTGAATCAAAATATGCCTTTTTCCTATTTAAAAGTTCAGCTCTAAAATAAATTGCTTCTGCAGCAATAAGTATTTGTGAAGAATTTTCTAATTGTTTATATGTATCGCCAGCTTTTAAACTATCCAAAAGAGCTAAAGAAGAACGTGCCTTGAATTTAAGGGCGTCAATTTTAATGTTTTCTGTTAATTCAGTTAATCCCAAAACTTTTTCTATTGTCTCTAGTGTTTTCTCATGCTCTTCATTTGAATAATAAGCTTGCATGAGATTTAAAATAGCGAATCGTTTGTTTTCTTTGTAAGAAGAAATCTCA
Organism: Flavobacteriaceae bacterium; assembly: GCA_045561915.1. Classification (GTDB taxonomy): domain Bacteria; phylum Bacteroidota; class Bacteroidia; order Flavobacteriales; family Flavobacteriaceae; genus MS024-2A. Next base: position 10,287 of record JBJKWV010000011.1, on the reverse strand, counting down.
GCTAACTTCTCCATGTAGGGAATTGCAGTGATTTGCTGATCATTATTTTTTAAAATTATAATTACACGAACTAATGCTTTTTCTGTGTAGCTTGATACATTATCTTCAATCAATTCTTTATAGGCTACTAAAGCTTTATCAAAAAACTCTTTATCAAAGTATATTTCAGCTAAATAATACAAAACAACCTTACTAAATGAACCCTTTGGGTAATCTTTAAGATACTCCTCCAATAGTTTTAGAGATTTATCAGTATTCCCATCTAAAAATTGACGTTCGGCTGACTTAAAAGCTGTTTTCTCGATTTCTATGTCGGTAAATTTATTCAGTCCTTTATCTTTTGTCCATTCAATAAAACTGGAAACACTACCTTGATCTATAGCTATTTCTTTGAGAGTACTAATTGCCTGTTCCCCAACTGGATATTGGTTATAATCAAGAGCAACTTTTTCTAATACTTCTTTAGCTAATTCATACTTCTCCAAATTATATAAAATCAATCCTTTATTTAGAGATGATTTAGCTAAAAAGGGACTTCTTTCAAATACAGAAAGAAGTTTATCATATGTTTTAATCGCCTCTTCATCTTCTCCCTCTTGACTATAGGCTGAGGCTAACTCAAAAAGAACGTCATCTAATAAATCATTTTTAGGATAAATTTTCAAAAATTCAATTAAAGCTTTAATTTTTTGGATATTACGATCTACAAAACCATAACTAACTGCTTTTTGAAAGCTAGCATAAGCACCATTTTTGGGGCTAAGTAAAATAGCGATATTATAGTTTTCCATTGAAGCCCAATAATTTTTTAATGCGAAATGACAATCTGCAATTCTTAAAAATGTATCACGTTGATATGAAACATCTAAAATATCATTAGATTTATTGAAAACTTCGAAGGATTTAAGTGCATATTGATACTCACCTAACTTGAAATAAGTATATCCTATATCATAATTCAATCTATACTCAGAAAAAACCTCCTCGTTGTTTGGGTGTTTATCAAATTGCTTAAATAAATCTAATGCTGCATCAAATTTATTATGCTCATATTCTGAACGTCCATACCAATATAAACAAAATGCTTCCCAATATTTATTTTCACGAATCTTCAGACTTCTTTTAAAAAGATTACTGGCTTTCAAATAATATCCATCGTTGAATTCTTGAATTCCTGCTAAAGTTAAAACTCGTTGCAAAGTTTCATTATTTTTATAGCCTTTTTTATTTTGAAGTATTTCCAATGCTGCTGAATAATTTTCACTTTTGGTGTAGGAATTAATTAAAAGCTCTCCAATGAGATCAATTTTATCATTTTTAGGATACAGCTCAAGAAAAGCTAATAATACTACCGGAGGGTCTTCATACGGGTTACCTATATCGTAGCTGAGTTTTGCATAATTCAAAAAAGCATCTTCTTTAACAGTAGAATTAAAATCCATTTCTGAGGCTCTTTTGAAAGCATTTAAAGCAGATACTTTATCCTTCGTTTGAAGATAGCATTCAGCGAGTGCATAATAAGCATTTTGCGAAAGAGCATTATTCTTTCCAATAATTTTATTGAATTGTGCTATTGCTTCATCAAATCTATTTTTTTTAAAATAAGCATAGCCCAATTGATAATAATCAGTATTTTCCAGAGTTCCTCTTTTCCCATCATAAGCTTCTAAAAAAGGTATTGCTTTTGCATATTGATTATTGTTAAAATAACTTTCACCAATAATTTTTGATAACTCAGATTTCTCCTTAATGTTAGAATTATCAAGTGCAATTTTAGCGAATTCAATAGCCTTTTTGAAACGACCTATCCTAAAATTCATATCTGCTTGAAAATAATTAAGGTTTTCTTTTTGAGATGAATTAGAAATATTCCCAAAAGATGTCATCGCACTATCAAAGTCTTCAAGTTGATATGAAATATGTCCCAAATAATAGTGAGCGTCAGATTCATATATTGAGTTGTTTTTGACCTTTTCTAGATAGGATCTCGACTTCTTGTAGTTTTTTGAAGAAAAAAGAGTATAACCCTTATTAAAATTGTAAGATGCTAATTCATATTTAGGGACCTCATTATCTGAAATTTTATTAAACCACTTAAGGGCATATCTGTATTTTTCATTTTTAAAATAATAATTAGCAACATCTAAATCAATTGTTTTTGTAGTGACAGAGTTAGGATAGTTTTCTTTGTATTGACTTAACATTTTTTCAGTACCAGAATAATTAAGTCTTAGAGCATTAGAGAGCTTATTAAATTCAATATTTTTTTTATAGAATTTGGAAGAATAAAATTCATCTTCAAAAATACTTCCCTGCCAAGAAGCTGGAAAATAATCTAAACCAAAAAAGTGATTTGAAAGCTCATTAATTTTAGTATTGTTATAGATTTGGCCATGAAGTTTTTTTGGTAAAAAAAGTATTCCTATACAAAAACATAATAAATTTTTTAAAAAACTAGCCATGTTAATAAAGGTAAATTATTCAACTATATTAATGAACGTTATTCTTTTTTGAAAAGTATATTTTATCAACAAAATAATAAAGACTAACTCAAAATATTTACATTTATAAAAATTCACATTCAAGAATAAATATTCTTATGGTAAGCCTAAAAAACGCGACAATTGTAAATGAAAATAATATTTTATTTTCTGATATCAATTTCAATGTAAATTCAGGTGAACTAGTATTTCTTATTGGAAAAACAGGAACTGGAAAAAGTAGTCTACTAAAAGTTCTTTATGGCGATTTGCATATCAAGTCAGGTCAAGGCTCTATAATGGGATTTGATTTAACTCAATTAAAAGAAAATCAAATACCAAAACTTAGAAGAAAATTAGGTATTGTTTTTCAAGACTTTAAACTTTTGCCTGACCGAACAGTTTTTGAAAATCTTTCATTTGTTCTAAAGGCTACGGGATGGAAAGAAAAAGATAAGATCAAAAAGCGTGTATCGGAAGTATTAGAGATGGTTAATGTAACCTCTAATGACAAAAAATATCCTTTTGAATTATCAGGAGGAGAACAACAAAGAGTTGCAATAGCAAGGGCACTTCTAAATAATCCAGAAATTATAATTGCAGATGAACCAACTGGGAATCTTGACCCAGAAACTAGCAATGAAATTATGCAGCTATTTAGTAAACTTCATAAAGAAGGTATCAGTTTAATAATGGCAACTCACGACTACAATATGATTGTAAAGTTCCCTGGTAAAATATACCAGTGTGATCAAAAGAGTCTAAATGAAGTCGTAACTAAAAAATAAATTAAGTTTTTTTACGCTTCCTTTCATTCTCATCCAATAAGGTTTTTCTGATTCTAAGCGAGTTTGGAGTGACCTCTACATACTCATCTTTTTGAATGTATTCCAAAGCTTCTTCTAAAGAGAACTTAATTGGTGGAGCAAGTTTCACCTTATCATCTGACCCGGCAGCGCGAACATTTGATAGTTTTTTTGTTTTTGTTACATTAACAACCAAATCGTCCTGCCTTGTATTCTCTCCTATAACCTGCCCAGTATAAATTGATTCATTAGGAGAAATAAAAAATTTACCTCGCTCTTGCAGCTTATCAAGTGAATAGGGTATTGCTAACCCTTTTTCCATGGAAATCAGAGAACCGTTTACTCTACCTGGTATTTCTCCCTTGTAGGGGCTAAATTCCAAAAATCGATGGTTCATTATTGCTTCCCCTGCAGTAGCTGTTAAAAGTTGATTTCTAAGACCAATAATTCCACGAGAAGGAATTTTAAATTCACAAACCATGCGACTTCCCTTTGGATTCATAGCTATCATCTCACCTTTTCTAAGGCTGACCATTTCAATCGCTTTTCCAGATATATCCTCGGGTAAATCTATTGTTAATTCCTCTAGAGGCTCCATTTTAACACCATCAATTTTTTTAATAATTACCTGAGGTTGGCCGATTTGCAACTCATATCCTTCTCTTCTCATTGTTTCTATAAGAACAGAAAGATGAAGAACCCCACGACCAAAAACAATAAACTTATCTGAACTGTCAGTAGTTTCAAGACGCATTGCCAGATTCTTTTCAAGTTCTTTTTCAAGACGCTCTTTGATATGACGGGAAGTCACAAACTTTCCTTCTTGACCAAAAAATGGGGAATCATTAATTGTAAAAAGCATACTCATAGTAGGCTCATCAATTGCTATTGTGGGTAATGCTTCAGGAGCTTCATAATCTGCAATGGTGTCGCCAATTTCAAAGTCCTCAAGACCAATTACAGCACATAGATCACCGGCATCGACATTTTTTACTTTTTTTCGACCTAATCCATCAAAAAGATTTAACTCTTTAATACTCGATTGAATTTTAGAACCATCTCTTTTTATTAAATTCACTTTCATCGGTGAAGTCAATTTACCTCTTTGTAATCTTCCAATTGCAATTCTTCCAGTAAAGGAGGAAAAGTCTAATGATGTGATTAGCATTTGAGTATTTCCTTCATTAATTTTTGGACTAGGAACATATTCAAGAACCATATCTAAAAGAGGGGCAATGGAATCTGTCTGTATTTTCCAATCAGTACTCATCCAATTGTTTTTTGCAGAACCATAAACCGTAGGAAAATCTAGCTGCCATTCTTCAGCATCTAATTCAAACATAAGATCAAAAACTGATTCATGTACAAGTTCTGGGATGCAATTATCCTTATCAACTTTATTTATAACTACTATTGGTTTTAATTTAAGATCAATTGCCTTTTTTAGAACAAATCTGGTCTGAGGCATAGGGCCTTCAAAAGCGTCTACCAATAATAAAACTCCATCAGCCATATTTAAAACTCTTTCAACTTCACCACCAAAATCGGCATGACCAGGGGTGTCGATAATATTAATCTTAATGTCTTTATAAACTACAGAGACATTTTTTGAAAGAATAGTAATTCCACGTTCTCTTTCCAAATCATTGTTATCCAAGATAAGTTCTTGGGTATTTTCATTAGATCGAAAAAGATTGCAGTGGTGTAAAATCTTATCAACAAGAGTAGTTTTTCCGTGATCAACGTGTGCAATAATCGCAATATTTTTAATAGCTCCCATTGTAGTTTTAAACGCTGCAAATATAGAGGTATATCTTTGACTTTAACTTGATAAAATTCAAATAAAAAACTGAAGATTTTTTTTGGCTTAATATTTGTAAATTTGTCTTATTAATGTTCTTTGAAACTCATGGGGTCGACTGGTTTTGACAGCAGGACGCATGAAAAAGTAAGCAAGTCGAGCGCTGAATTACAGCTCGTAAATCTCATTTTTCACATTTTTAAATGGCGAGAATAACTACGCTCTAGCTGCATAATTAACCGAATTATAGTAAGTTAATGCCAAGTCCTGGCTAGGCCAGGAAGCTGGATGTCTCTAAATAGCCCTTGTTGACGGCGATTTAAATAGAGGCACCATAAAAGTCAACATCGAAATACTCGGGCATCGTGGGTGTTTTTCAATAAAGATGCTAAGGTTTGTATGGGCAGTTTTCGGTCAGTTCAAGCTCTAAAATCAAACGAAATCTAAACTTGTAGAAAGCTCTTTTATCGCTTGTTTGGACGCGGGTTCGAATCCCGCCGACTCCACTATTTAGCCCTGAAAGCCCGGTGTTTTCGGGGCTTATTTTTTTTAGTTGCCAGTAGAGTTTTTTTTTCTTCATCTGACAACCATCAATTTCTTATCATAAATTTAGGTGATTATATCAGATTAGTTCAATGGTTGTTCTAATTGATATTCCTCATCATACAAACCCAACTGATTTCGTTTCCATATTGCACCTTCCAAGAATAGAATATGAGGAGTAGAAACATCCCAATCTCCTAATTCTTTTAGCATTGATTTTACCAAATCCATATTTTCTAAAGCAATATTATTTTGCTCTGAAGGGTCATTATCTAAATTGAATAATAATGGTATTCTGTCAGGTAAGCGAATCAACTTCCAATTTCCCTTCCTTATACCTGCACTAATAGTAAAACGCCACATCATTGTTTGATGTGGGACTCCTTGAGTTTCATTCGTGATATAAGGAAAAATATTTACCCCGTCCAGTTTATCTTTCTTGGTGATTTTTCCTCCTGCCAATTCAACAAAAGTTGGCACTAAATCTAAGGATGTGATGGGATTCTTATAAATACCTTTCTTTAATTTTTCAGGATAAGAGATAACAAATGGGATGCGAATCCCACCCTCTAACAAAATCCCTTTACTTCCATTAAAGGGAGCATTGATAGAGCCATTATTTTTGGTTGGCCCACCGTTGTCACTAAAGAAAACTACTATAGTTTTTTCATAGATCCCTTGTTTTTTTAATTCCTTTACCATTCTGCCTACATTTACATCCAAACGATGAATCATTGCCGCATAAGTCCTTCTCTTTTTATCCTTTATATGGCTATACATCTTCAAATCCTGATCAATGGCTTGCATAGGTGTATGTGGTGCATTGAAAGAAGCATATAAAAAGAAAGCTTCGTCTTTATGCCTTTTTATAAAGTCTACACACTCATCTCCTTTATCGTCTGTTAAATATGTTATGGTTTGAGATTTTTTATAATTTGAGATAATCGATCTGTCATATTTTGCTCCATTATATTCTGATGGAAAATAGTTATGTCCACCTCCTAGGTAACCCCAAAACTCGTCAAATCCTCTATTAGTAGGATAAAATTGTTCTTTTTCTCCCAAATGCCATTTACCAATTATACCATTTACATAACCTAAGTCAGAAAGTCTATCAGCAATTGTTTTTTCAGAAACTGGGAGTCCTGAATATTGAGGATTAAATTGAGGGAGTGGAACACTTAGATTATTGTCATAACCAAAATTCACTTGATTTCTCCCTGTAATTAAGCCTGCCCTAGATGGGGCACATACTGGAGCAGAAACATAAGCTTCTGTGAATATTACACCAGAATTTGCCAAAGCGTCAATATGTGGTGTTTTGATTTGTTTACTTCCGGTAAATCCTAGGTCTCCATATCCTAAATCATCTGCTAAAATAATTATGAAATTTGGTTTTTTCTCTTCATTTTGCTGGGCTTCAACCCATCCACTTAATACAATTAAAACTATTAATACTATTCTAATTTTCATATTTTTAATTTTTGCTAAATGTTATTGAAACTTTTATGGGACTTGTCTCCACAAAGATAATTCAACAATAGAAGATTTTATTTTCATCTAATCTAACCAGATAACTTTATCTTTTATTGGTCCAGGGGTTCTGGTATTAATTTCCTTATCATAATTACCCATATAAAATAAACCAAGACATTTTTCTCCTTTATTTAGAGCTGTAAATTCATCGATAGAATCAATTATTTTTGGGGAACTCCAGTAAGAACCAATATTAAGTTTTGTACACATTAACCACATATTTTGAACTGACATAGAAACTGATGCAATTTCCTCCCATTCTGGAATTGACTCCAATGGATCTCGCTGCATACATATTAGAATTACTACTGAAGATTTTTTTGTCTTTTCTATAATACGATCATATCTAAACTTTGAGAATTTTGGGTTATTGTCTTTGTATTTTTTGGCCAAAAAATCTCCAAGACTATTTTTTGATTTTCCTTTTAAGACTTTAAACCGCCAAGGTTCTGTTTTTTTGTGAGTTGGAGCCCAATTTGCAGCTTCGAGAATTAAGTTGATCTGTTCATCTCTCAGGGGTATGTCGTTATATTGATTTGGCATTATAGAACGACGAGATTTAATTGTATTAATTAATTCCATTTAAATAGATTCTTTTATTATAAAGCTTACATAATCACTTAAAATAATTTTACAATATTAAAATGGCCGTAAACTATATCAAATTAAGTTTAAGCTTTAGATTTTCTCGCTGAAATAAAACTTTGAATAAATGTAACCATTGCCCACAAAGAGGTTAAAATCATTGCAGAAACTCTAATAATTCCAGCTATATTCCCTCTATCTAAAGTTCCTAAAAAAGGCTTAACCAAACCAATAATTATTAATAACGTCAAAAGAACTGCGACATGAGCGGCAATTTTATTTTCTTTTTTAACACCATTATTGATTAAAAGTAGAATAACACCTACAATTACCGGTATTAAGGCAGTGATAGGTCTAGAATCAGACTCAAAATAACCCCATAAACCCATGGATACTAAAACTAAAGAGTTTATTAAACTTACTGTATTTGCTTTCATTTTTTAATTTTTTGTAAATATAAAGCACCTTCATAAAATAAATGTATTTGCATGAAGTATTTTTGAAATTAACAACTTAGTTAAAATGGATTATTAAATGCATCAAAATTCCAAACAATTGGAAGAACAAAATATACCATTAGGAAAATGATTATAATTGATATGATATTCATCAAAATACCTACCCTTACCATATCTGATATTTTTAAATAATTTGATCCAAAAACCACGGCATTTGGAGGAGTTGCCACAGGCAGCATAAAAGCACAAGACGCAGCTAATGTAGCGCCTACCATAAGTATGTAAGGATGAACTCCAAGTATTAAAGCTGTAGGTGCTAAAATTGGAAGTAGCATTGCAGTTGTTGCTATATTAGAAGTAATTTCTGTTAAAAAATTTACTGCAGCAATAACTACCATTAAAATAATAAATAATGAAAAATCATTTAGTTGACTTAGGTTTTCAGCAATCCATATTGCTAATCCACTGGACTTAAAACCTGAAGCAATAGCCAAACCACCTCCAAAAAGTAATAATATTCCCCATGGTAATTTAACGGCATCATTCCAATGCATTATTTTTTGATCCTTATATTTTTTTCCTGTACTAATTAGAAATAATGAAATTCCAGATAACAATGCAATGATCGAATCGTCTAATCTAGGTAAAAAAAGATTTAAAAAAAATGTTCGTGAAATCCAGGCAGTTCCAGTAATTATAAAAATAAACAAAACAACTTTTTCTTCATAACTCATTTTACCTAGTTCAGCCAATTGTCTTTTGATTTCTAATTTTCCTTGATCAAAATTATTTTGGGAAAAACTGAAAGCTACTCGAGTTAAATAAAACCAAGAGATAGTCAATAGTATTATAGAAATTGGGAGACCTAAAGCAATCCATTTTAAAAAACTTATCTCTATGTTATACAATTCTTGAACGATTCCCGCAAATACTAAATTTGGAGGAGTACCTATCAAGGTAGATATTCCTCCAATGGAAGCACTAAATGCAATTGACAGCATTAAGGCTTTTCCGAAAATAAGATTCTCATCATCAGTTGTACTTTTCAGGTCTTTCATCTGTTTAATGATTGCTATTCCAATTGGAAGCATCATAACAGCCGTAGCAGTATTAGATATCCACATCGATAAAAAGGCTGTAGCAATCATAAAGCCTAGAATAATTTTTTTTAAATCCGTCCCAATTAATTTAATTACGTTAAGTGCAATTCTTTTGTGTAAATTCCATTTTTCGATTGCTAGGGCTAGAATAAATCCACCCAAATACAGAAAAACATAAGGATGTCCAAAAGAAGAAGATGTTTCGGTAAGTGGTAAGGCACCTGATAATGGAAAAAGAATAATTGGCAATAGAGATGTTGCAGCTATAGGAATTGTCTCAGTTATCCACCAGACCGCTATCCACAATGTAGATGCTAAAACTGCATTTGCTTCATCCGTTAGTCCTTCGGAGGAAAAAAAAAGCCTAGTTAATATGAATAATAATGGTCCTAAAAAAAGACCTATTTTTTTAAAATTCATTTTTTCTTTTTCTCATATTTTAAATTAATTCATACGGTTTTCTGTAACGTTTACTTTTCCTTTGATTTGCTTCAAAATCGTTAATAAATTCTTCTTTTACAGGATCCCAATTTAAGGGCCTTCTATATTCATAAGCTAAATTTGCAATATGACATAAAGTCGCTGTTCTATGGCCAACTTCGGCATCACAAATTGGCTTTGAGCCACTTTTAGCAGAAGTTATCCAATCATTTTCATGACTTTTAGAAACATAGAGCTTAACATCTGCAGCTTTCAATTTAATATTTAATAATTCTTTTGGATTAGATTCGAAAAAGCCTCTACTAATATCAAGTGTTCCGTTTGATCCAAAAAAACGAACTCCATATCCACGTCCAAAATTTTTATGTTCAACTTCAATGCCATTATCATAATACATCTTAAGCCCCCTAGATGCGGTAGGCTCAATGGGTGCCTCATATTTAACAGGTCCAGAGTTATCCATTCCTAATGCCCATTGAACTATATCAAACATGTGTGCTCCCCAATCAGAAAGTATTCCTCCTCCAAACTCTCTAT
>JBJKWV010000010.1:0-30741 GCA_045561915.1 Flavobacteriaceae bacterium | reverse complement strand
AATCGAATGATTTCAGGAGGGACTTATGGAGACCTTGGTGCACTTAAAGTTACAACAGATAAGTTTTATCGTGTTAATGGACAGTCTACACAATTGGAAGGTGTTAAAAGTGATATCATATTTCCAGATAGATATGCTTTTGTTGAGATGGGTGAAAAGGATCAGGACAATCCATTAGCATGGGACCGTATTTCACCAACCTATTTTGAATCATCCTCAATACCTAATTATAAATATGCAGTAGAACGAAGTAAAAAGCGTCTTGAGGAAAACCCTATGGTTAAATTGATTCAAGAGCAAGCTCTTTGGGTAAAAAAACAGCAAAACGACTTCAGCTATTTTCTAGATTATGAATCTTATAAGACCGAACGTGATAATAAAAAAGAATATGCAAAACGTTTTGAAAAATTAGCAGAATTTGAATCATCCTATAAATTTCAATGGCTTCCTGAGGCAGGGACATTGGGTTTGCCAAATCAAGAAACCATTAAAAAACGTGAACGTTCGCAAGAGTATTTAAGAAAAGATATCTATATTTCAGAAGCTGTTGAAATTTTAAAAGATCTCACTTCACCTATTAAGTTGGATGGTTCTATAGCTCAAATTAAAAAAGAATAAATTCTATTGGAACTTAAACGTGCTTTTAAGCTTTTAAGAAAGGACGTTTGGGCCTTGACTAGTGCTGCATATATTCTTATAATAACTTTAGTTGCAGTTTTTGCTTATCCTCTATCTTTTGATAAAACTCAATATGCCAATCAAATGCATCTTTCCATACATTCGCAACCTCCTGGGTTTTCATGCAAAATTTTAATCATTCCTTCGGGAGAGTTTGAAAATAATAAAAGTTTTTTCTTTGGTGATATCAACAAAAATGAGGAAATACCAATAAAAGAAATTAGATGGTTTGATAATCGTTTATCTTTTAAAAGATATGGAAATGCAATGAGCTATTTTGAAGAAAGAAGTTTTGATCAATTCCCGCCAGGAACAACTAGAAAGAAAATAGAGGCCAAATATTTAAAAGAAAAACATTTTATTCTAGGGACCGATAAATATGGGAGGGATTTATTAAGTCGTCTAATCATTGGCTCAAGAATTTCAATTTCAATTGGATTAGTGGCTGTGATAATTTCACTATTTATAGGTGTTTTATTTGGCTCTCTTGCAGGATTTTTTGGAGGATTTATAGATAAATTAATCATGTGGTTAATAAATGTTGTGTGGTCTATTCCAACTTTACTAATGGTTATAGCAATCACTTTAGCTTTAGGGCGAGGTTTTTGGCAAGTTTTTATTGCAGTTGGTCTTACAATGTGGGTTGAGGTTGCTAGGCTTGTTCGTGGTTTAGTTAAATCAACAAAAGAAGAATTGTTTATTCAAGCAGCTACTACCCTTGGATTTTCAAAATCAAGAATATTAATAAATCATATACTTCCCTTGCTAATAGCACCTCTAATTGTAATCTCAGCAGCTAACTTTGCTAGTGCTATTTTGATGGAAAGCGGATTAAGCTTTTTGGGGATTGGTGCACAACCTCCAATGCCAAGTTGGGGAGGAATGATTAAAGATCATTTCAGGTACTTACTTCTTGGGAAACCTTATTTAGCAATTTTACCCGGTTTAGCTATAATGAGCTTGGTTTTAGCATTCATGATGCTCGGAAACAGTTTAAGAGATGCTTTAGATGTTAAAAGTTAATGTAATCTATTTGCATCAAGATTTAAGTAAATGAAAAGCATTAAACTAAATGCCATTAAATTCGTTCCCCCATAACTTATAAAAGGTAAAGGGATACCAACTGTGGGGACTAACCCTAAAGTCATTCCTATATTGATGAAAAAATGTATAAATAACATACTTGCAAAACAGTATGAAAAAACCCTTGGGAAAGGAAGCATATGCTTTTCAGCTCTATATATAATTCTTAAAATTAAAATCGTGAAAAGAATTATCAAACCGCTACTCCCCAAAAATCCCCATTCCTCTCCTACTGTACTAAAGATATAATCTGTATGTTGCTCTGGAACAAACCCTCCCTTCGTTTGAGTTCCATTTAAAAAGCCTTTTCCTGAAAAACCTCCTGAACCTATTGCAATTTTAGATTGATTGATATTATAACCGATCCCTTGAGTATCATTTGCTAAACCCAATATTACATTAAATCGATCTCTATGTCTTTGTTCAAATACAGAATTAAAAATAAAATCGACTGAAAAACTAAATAAAATAGAAATTCCCAATACAATAATAAATGGAGATTTTTTTGTTTTAGGATAATAGTTCAATATTATCCTATAAATCATAATCATTATAATAAAAAAAGCAATTGTTAAAATAAGTGGATCGAAAATCAAGGTCAGAATAAAAATAGAAATAAGACCTATACCAAAATAAAGAGTTTTCATATCCATACCCTCTCGAAGTAAAACAAAGAATAAACTTGAAAAAACAAGAGCTGATCCAGCATCAGGTTGCAAAATTACTAGAACTGTTGGAATACCAATTATCAGAAATATTTTAGATATGGAAGGAATTTTTTTTATATCAAATTGAATTGAACTCAGGTTAGAAGCAACTAATAGAGCAGTTGTGATTTTTGCGAATTCAGAAGGTTGAAGACTAAAATTGCCAACTAAATACCAAGAAGTCGCACCTGAAATCTTTTGGCCAAAAACAAACAGCCCTAGTAAGGATAATATTGAGAGTATATAAAAAATTAAAGATAAATGGTCAAAAAAATTTGAATTGATAAACAAAATTATAGGAAGAAAAACAAGGGAAAAAATAAAAATCCAAAATTGTTTTCCAGCAGGTGAATTCAATTCAAATAATGAAACTGTAACTTCTGATAACGTTGTTGAATAAATATTTGTGATCCCAAATATTATTAATAAAAAATATATAATTAGACTCAACCAGTCTAGTCGAGAAAGAATATTATTAGTCATTAATAGTGAAAGGTTTTCCTGAAAAAGGTTTTTCATATTCAGCCATGAGACTCCCTTTTAGCATTTTATTTTCTAACCAATTACGTTTTATTTCACCTGTCAGATATTTTTCTATCATTAGACTTGCGATTGGAGCAGCCCACCTTCCTCCCCAGTAGCCATTTTCAATAAATACAGCGATAGCTATTTTAGGATTATCTTTCGGTGCAAATGCAACAAAAATCGAATGATCGGTAAGTTGTGTTTTCTCGTTATTTAAACGAATAAAATTTTCTACAGTTCCAGTTTTACCGCAAACTTCAATCCCATTTATTTTTGCTACACGAGCTGTTCCCTTTTCTACCACCTGATACATCCCCTCGATTACTGTTTCAAAATGTTTAGCATCAATAAGAGTTTTATTTTTAGGGTATATAGAATCATTTATTTTTTTTGAATTTATTTTTTTAAAATGTGGTTTTCTAAAGAATCCTCTATTAGCAATAGTGGCAGTAAAGTTTGCCATTTGAATGGGGGTTGTCAAAATTTCTCCCTGACCTATTGAATTTGAAACTAAAGTAGTAGGTCCCCAACGACCTTTAGGATACCAATTATCATAGTAATTGCTGCTTGGAATAAACCCTCTTTTTCCAATTGGTAAATCATAACCCAAAAAATCTCCTAATCCAAATTTTTCTAGATGTTTTCTCCATAAATCTACACCTTCAGCAGGAGATGATTGACTATTAATTATACGAACAAAGGTTTTAGCAAAATAAGTATTACAGGAGCTGTAAATACCTTTTATTAAATCACTTTTAGTTCCTGCAGGATTATGGCATCCCATAAAAGCTCCCTTTGCATAATAATGCCCTTTATTACATTCAAAAACTGTTTCTGAAGTAATGACTTTTTCTTGAAGCCCAATAAGCGCATTGAGTGTTTTAAATGGAGATCCTGGGGAGTATTCAGCTTGAAGACTTCTGTCAAAAAGGGGTTTAGCAATTGTATCTTTTACTAATTTATTGAAGTGTTTTGAACGATTTCTGCCAACTAGGATATTTGGATTGTAGCTAGGAGCAGTTACTAATGCTAAAACTTCTCCACTTTGTGGCTCTATGGCAACTATACCCCCTCTTTTATTAATCATAAGTGATTCTCCATATCCTTGAAGTATAGCATCTATAGTTAAGGTAAGATTTTCAGGAGCTTTAGGGACTAAATCAAATTTCCCTTCATCATAAGGACCAATTATTCTATTAAACCTGTCTTTTTGAAAAAATTCAATTCCCTTTCTCCCACGTAATTTTTTTTCATATGTTTTTTCGATTCCTTGCCTGCCAATCATCTCTCCAAGGTCATAATTTTCGAGAAATTCATTTATTGGCGGATATTTAAATTCTGAATTTGAGTTTATTTTATTCAACGAATCTTTTTCTTCACTGGAAGAATAATAGTTATCATTGATTACTTTGTTAACTTCTATGAGCTTAGTTTTTTCTATTTGAGGCAGTCTGTAAGATGAAGGTTTTATCTCATATTCGTTGGTTTCACTTGTATAACCTAGAAAATTTGATCCTATTGGTAAGATATAATCTCGAGTAGTCTTTTTTTGAAAGTAGAAGCCAGGAAATTTCCACATCTTTTCTTGAAGTTTTGCGGCCTCTGTCATAGATAATTGCCTTACTAAGACTGAGGGAAGTTTTTTAGAAAAATTTTCAGCATTTTTTATTTGATTTAGGAGTTCTTCTTTAGAAATATTTAACCCTGAGATCAATTCAAGGGTATCAAAAGGATTTAAATTCTCTGGGACAACCATAAGGTCATATACTGGTTTATTTGCAACCCAAAGTGTTCCATTCCTATCGAAGATTAAACCTCTTGTAGGGTAAATAGGACGCTTTTCTATAGCATTATTCAAAGAGCGTTCAGAATAGTCTGAATTAAATAACTGTAAAGCCATCAACTGAAAAATAAAAATTAATGAGCTCGCTAGTGTAAATACTAATAAGACGATTTTACGTATCATTCAATTTCTTATAAAAACGAGATAATAATGAAATTAAAATTAATGAAAATACCGATGTAAGTAGTGTATTCTTTAAAATAAGATATGTTGCATTCCAGCTAAAATAAACAATAGTAAAATAAATTAGGTGATGTATTAAAATGAAAATTGTCAAGAAAAGATATTTATTTTTTGTTCTTGAATCGTTTTGGAAGGTAGAGGGAATTTCAGAGGTTAAACCAAAAGAGTATCTTATAATTAAGGGTCTTAAGAATCCAATAGTTAATGATGCGATCATATGTGCTCCTCCAGATTGTGATAAAAAGTCAATACAGAAACCAAGGATAAAAGACAAGAAAATTAGTAAGGTTTGATCATTGTCAAATCGATATATTACTAAAAAAAGCAAGTAGATCATTGGGTTAACATAACCAAATAACGAAATATTATTAAAAACCATCACCTGAACTAAAACAAGAAAAACAAATGAAAAAGTCAAAGTGAGTGTACTTCTATTCATTATTTTATTTCTTTTTTTAATTTATTTATTTCTTCAATATCCTTGTTTTCAATAACGTATACATGATATACTTGAGAAGGATCTTCAAAAAGTGACGTATTTATTTTATAATATCCACTTCTATTATCTCTGTTGTAGGATGTAATTTTACCTAAAGGAATACCTAATGGAAAATAAGATGACATTCCTCCAGTTACTATTGTATCTCCATTTATAAGAGAACTATTAACAACTACATCATCAACCTGAAAATCGATAGGGTTTGTCCCTTTCCAGGATAGAGATCCAAATGCTGAGCTATTTTTAAGCCGAACATTTATTTTTAGATTTTGATTTAGAACAGATATCACAGTAGAGTAGTGCTCAGAAACAGATTTGATAATGCCAATAATTCCTTGATCTGAAATAACACCCATTTCAGAGACTATTCCGTCTTTAGAACCTTTATCAATTATTAGAAAATTCCTTTGGTTAAGGAAGCTATTTTTAATAACATTAGCAGTTATGACTTTAAATGGGAATCGTTTCTTTGATTTTTGATTGCTTGGATAAAGTTTTAGTTCATTTGATTTGAGCTGAAGATCTGTAAGAATTTTATTTTCTTTAAGTAGTCGTTCATTTATCTTTTTAAGATTAAAATAATTTTCTATGCGATGTCTAAAACTATAAATACTCTGAGAAAAATATAAGCTATACTTTTCCAAATGATTTTGGTGAAAGTTGCTTCTACCATTTAAAAAGACTATTGAAATCCCTAAAAGAATAAGATATGATATAGGATTTCTTAACCGTATGAGCGCTTCAACAATTCGCTGCATACCAGATTATTTTATTAAAACGGTCTTGAATCTTTCAGTGTTTTTTAAGGCTATTCCTGTGCCACGAACAACTGCTTGGAGAGGATCCTCAGCAACATAGATTGGCAAATCTGTTTTTTGGGAAAGTCTTTTGTCTAATCCCCTCAGAAGGGCTCCTCCTCCAGCTAAATAAATCCCAGTATTATAAATATCTGCTGATAGTTCTGGAGGCGTTTGAGAAAGAGCTTCCATTATTGCATCTTCGATACGAATAACTGATTTATCCAAAGCTTTAGCAACTTCAGAGTGAGCAATCATTACTTGCTTAGGTTTACCAGACATTAAATCTCTTCCTTGGACTGACATATCCTCCGGTGGGTTTTCAAGATCTTCTACAACACTTCCAACAAGAATCTTTATTTTCTCTGCTGTACGATCACCAATGTATAGATTGTGTTTACTTCGCATATAATTAATAATGTCACTAGTAAACACGTCACCTGCAATTTTAATAGACTTATCACAAACAATACCTGAAAGAGCTATCACAGCAATTTCTGTAGTTCCTCCACCAATATCAACTATCATATTTCCTTTGGGCTGCATTATATCAATTCCAATCCCAATTGCTGCAGCCATTGGTTCATGAATGAGATAAACCTCTTTTCCATTCACTCGTTCGGCAGATTCTTTAACAGCCCTCATTTCTACCTCCGTAATTCCTGAAGGTATACAGATAACCATTCGGAGTGACGGTGAAAAGAATCGGCGGTGTAATGCAGGGATACTTTTAATCAAACGATTAATCATCTGTTCAGATGCATTAAAGTCAGCTATAACTCCATCTTTTAGTGGGCGAACAGTTCGAATATTTTCATGAGTTTTACCTTGCATCATACTGGCTTCTTGACCTATGGCAATAACTTTATTTGTTGTTCTATCTATTGCCACTATCGAAGGACTATTTACAACAACTTTATCATTATGAATAATAAGGGTGTTTGCAGTGCCTAAGTCAATGGCTATTTCTTCAGTAAAGAGTCCCATTTTAATTATTAAATATTAGCAAAATTAACAATTAATGTTTAAAGTGACGTGTTCCTGTTAAAACCATTCGCATTCCATTTGCATCACAGAACTCAATTGAAAGAGAATCCTTAATTGACCCCCCAGGTTGAATTACTGCATTTATACCATGTTTATTTGCAATTTCAACACAATCTGGGAAGGGAAAAAATGCATCACTAGCCATTACTGAATTTTTTAATTCAAAACCAAATTTCTGTGCTTTGTGTACCGCTTGATTTAATGCATCAACACGAGAAGTTTGACCGGTTCCTGAGGCAAGAAGCTGTAGATTCTTGGAGATAACAATAGTGTTAGATTTAGTATGTTTACAAATTTTAGAAGCAAATAAAAGATCTTTTATTTCTTGTGGACTTGGAGCCACTTTAGTAACCTTGGTTAAATTACTTTCTTTATCAGTTTCAAAGTCTCGATCTTGAAATAAGACTCCATTTAGACAGCTACGATAACTGTCTTTTGGTAATTTATTTTCCTTTTGAATTAAAATAATACGATTCTTTTTTCTTTTTAGGATATCAAGTGCTTTTGAATCATAATCAGGAGCAACTACAACTTCGCAGAACAGCTCATTTATTTCGTTTGCAGTTTCAAAATCAATTACTTTATTGCTAATGAGGACACCACCAAAAGCTGAAATAGGATCTCCAGCCAAAGCATCACGGTAAGCATCAACTAATAATTTGCGAACTGCAAAACCACATGCATTGTTATGCTTCAATATGCCGAAAGCAGGATCACCATCATAGAATTCAAACATTAAATTCACCGCAGCATCGATATCTAACAAATTGTTATAAGAAATCTCTTTTCCATGAACATGTTCTAACAATTCTGAAAGTGGTCCGAAAAAATAGCCTTCTTGGTGCGGATTTTCTCCATATCGAAGTGCTTTTGAGTCAAGTACACTTAATTTTAAAGAACTTTTAGAATTATTAAAATGATTGAATATTGTAGCGTCATAATGAGAAGAGATGTTAAATGCTTTTACTGCAAATAATTTTCGATCTTCAAGAGAAGGGGATCCGTTAGATTCATTATACAGTTTGATAAAACTTTCATAATCTTCTTTATCTGAAATACAAAATACGTCGTTAAAATTTTTTGCTGCTGCTCGAATAAGTGCGATCCCTCCTATATCTATTTTTTCTATAATTTCACTTTCAGAAGCTTTACTTGCAATCGTTTTCTCAAAGGGATAAAGGTCTACAATTACCAAATCAAATGCAGGGATTTCATAAGTTTTGAGCTCATTTTGATCTGAACTAATTTCTGATCGATTTAGTATCCCCCCAAATACTTTAGGATGGAGAGTCTTAACACGGCCTCCTAGAATTGAAGGGTAACCGGTTAAGTTTTCTACAGCATTAACATTACAACCTAATTCACGGATAAATTTTTCCGTACCACCTGTAGAATAGAATGAAACTCCGTTATTGGCTAATGATTTGATTAAAGGTTCTAATCCTGTTTTGTTAAATACCGAAATTAACGCAGAAGTAATTTTTTTTGATTTCATAATAAATTATAGGCTTAAAAGTGATTGACCATATATTTTTGAAATTAAATTACAACAAGCTTCAAGGAAAAGCTCGTCGTTATTAGAAAATGCATTTATTTTATGAGAATCAACATCGATTTGGCCAATATTTTTTCCATCTAAAAACAATGGAATAACAATTTCGGAACTAACATTAAAACTACAAGCAATATAATTATCCTGTTCTTGAACATTTGGCACTAGAAAGTTTTCGTTTGAAAGAGCTACTTGACCACATATCCCTTTTCCAAAGGGGATTGTAGTGTGACTTGTCGGATCACCTGAATAAGCTTTTAGATTAAGGGATTTAGTTGAAAAATCAGAAAAATAAAAACCTACCCAATCAAAATGGGAAAATTTGTTTCTGAGATATAAACAACAATTATTTAAACCGTTTAAAACATTAGTGTCTGAAGCGTGCAAAATTGTTTTAATCTCTGCTAAAATTTTAGATTGAGAAGCTTTTAACATAATGATGCTAAAGTAAACAATATCCTAAATTACTAGCTTAAGTTTATGGGATGTTTTATTTTTTAATCATAATTAATTTTAATTTGACAAATTTACAAGGAGATAGTGTTAATTTTGGGTAATAATTTTGCACAATGAAAAATCAATTTTATGTCTACGGGATGACATGCTTAGGATGCGAAAAAGCAGTAAGAGAAACAATAAATGCTGTAACAGAAATAAATGATGTTAGGGTTTCTTTAGAAACAGGATTAATGAAAATTAAATCTAAAAAAGAATTTTCTACTAGTGAAATTTCATCTCTCTTAGGCTCTAAATATTCTATTCAAAAAGTGATTTCTAATCCAGCAAAGATCAGAACTACTAAATTTAAAAAATTAACCCCACTACTTATAATTTTTGCATGTCTAATATTAGGCACAATTTTTATTTCCCATCATAAGGACTTGAATCTAGAAAGAAGTATGCAAATTTTTATGGGGCTATTTTTTATTGTATTTAGCTTTTTTAAATTTTTAGATTACAATGGCTTTCCAGATTCGTTTAAGCGCTATGACCCATTGGCAAAAAGAGTACCGGGTTATGCCAGAATATATCCCTTTATTGAAACTTTTTTGGGAATAGCTTATCTAGCAGAATTGCAGTTGCCCCTAGTTTTATTAATCACATTAGTTATTTTATCTTTTACAACCTTTGGTGTATTTCGGACTTTAATTAAAAAATCTAAAATAGAATGTGCTTGTTTAGGGACTGCGATAAAACTTCCAATGACTGAAGCTACTTTAATCGAAAACACAATCATGTTGACTATGTCCGGGATTCTTTTAATAGATTATTTTTTTTAAATTCTTATCTTTGCCACATGGATATGAATAGCAAGAAGTTAGTTGGTTTTTTACTTGCCTTTTTAGTTTTTTCAACTCAGATTGGCTATGCATTAAATATTCATTATTGTGGTGGGAGGATAGCTGAAATCTCTTTAGCCCATTTCTCTGCTAATTGTGGGATGGAATCTCAAAAGAATTCTGAAGAGCCGCTGAAAAAAGAATTTTCAAAAAAATCATGCTGTAAAGATGATTTAATACTTTTTCAAAATTTCGAATACCAAAAAGAGCATTTAGAAGGTTTTTCTAAATTGATAGATTTTAAAGCTATTATTCAACTTTCTTTATATAATTACGATTACAAAACTCTTTTCTTTTCTAAAGTTTTTTCAAATTGGAACCCCCCGCCCCCTAAATTTGATAAACTCTTTTTGTCACACAAGTCTTTTATTTTTTATGGCTAAGCAAACCTTGTTATTTACAAAAGGAATATCTTACCCATAAAAAATAATCATTGAAAAAATATATTTTAATAATATTAAGTCTGAGCCTTATGCAACTCTTAGCCCAAGAAAATCTTGAGGGAAGAGTACTTGCTAAAGAAGGTAATGAAACCATTCCACTAATTGGAGCCAATGTCTTTTGGCTAAATTCACAAATTGGGACTATAACAAACGAAAATGGGAAATTCTCCCTTCCTTATCTAGGGCCTGAAGAGCGGATTATAATTAGTTATGTTGGTTTTAAATCAGATACGCTCATCATCAAGGAAAATCGATTATTAATTAAGTTTTTAGACGAAAGTGATTCAGAATCTTTAGATAACGTGACCCTAACGAAAAGGCGAAAAGCTATACAAAAATCTTATTTTGAAGCCCAAAATATTATATATGTCAACAGTGATGAATTATTAAAGGCAGCCTGTTGTAATCTTTCAGAAAGTTTTGAAACTAATCCTTCTATAGATGTTAACTTTTCAGATGCTTTAACTGGAACAAAACAAATTAGAATGTTGGGACTCACAAGTCCCTACTTATTAATTACTGAGGAAAATATTCCGATGGTACGAGGAGCTTCTCAGGCTTATGGATTATCATTTACACCTGGGACTTGGATCGAAAGTATTCAGATTACAAAGGGCACTGGAAGTGTTGTTAATGGTTTTGAAAGTATCGCAGGTCAAATTAACACTGAAATTAAAAAACCTTTTTCTGATGTGCCTTTTTTTTTCAATTTGTTTACTTCTGCTAATGGAAGACAGGAAACTAATTTACAGGGAAATTGGAAAATTAACGATAAATGGATTAGTGGCTTATTTGTACATGGAAATCAGCGAACTGAAAAGATCGATGGAAACGGAGATGATTTTTTAGACGTTCCTCTAGCTAAACAAATAAATGTTTTAAATCGATGGCAATATATTAATACTGAAAAAGGCTGGGTTGGTTTTGGAACAATTCGTCTGATGCAAGACCAAAAGCAAGTTGGAGCTTTAGAATTTAATAATGATAATGATAGAGGGCAAAACCGTCTTTGGGGAAGTGAAATTAATACCAATCGAATAGATGCTTCTTTAAAAACAGGGTATGTATTTCCAGAATTTTCTTTCAGAAGTTTTGGTTTTCAATCAGCTTATAGTCAACATAAGCAAGAAGCATATTACGGTTATAGAGTTTATAATATCGATCACCAAAGCCTTTACACCAATTTTTTATATAATTCTATAATTGGGAATACAAAAAATAAATTTAAAGCAGGAATGAATTTTTCTTATGATCGTTATCTGGAGACAGTGGATACTTTTTACTTCAATAGAAGTGATCGCTCTTTAGGAAGTTTTTTTGAGTACAGTTACGACAATTTGGAAAATTTCAATCTAGTAGCCGGAGTCCGTTTGGATATTCACAACCGTTTGGGAACATTTGTTACTCCACGTTTGCATCTGAGATATCTACCTCAGGAGAACACCATCATTCGCCTTTCGCTAGGAAATGGTCGAAAAGCAGCTAATATTTTTGCAGAAAACCAAACGCTTTTTGGAACGAATCGTCAGATTAATATATTAAATAATGGGGGTTCTATTTATGGGTTAAA
This sequence comes from Flavobacteriaceae bacterium, assembly GCA_045561915.1. GTDB lineage: Bacteria > Bacteroidota > Bacteroidia > Flavobacteriales > Flavobacteriaceae > MS024-2A. The sequence goes on along the minus strand of JBJKWV010000010.1, from coordinate 18,474 downwards.
TCCTGAAAAAGCATGGAATTATGGGGCAAGTATACGTCAGATCTTTAATTTTTTAGGAAGCGGGGGAGACATTACAGCAGACTATTACATTACTAATTTCACTGATCAAGTGGTAGTGGATTGGGAATCGGAAGGTCAAATATTATTTTATAATTTGGAAGGTTTAAGTCGAGCAAATAGTTTTCAACTATCAATAGATTATAATCTTTCACAGGCTACTAGTCTGCGTTTTGCTTATAAAAATTATGATGTTAAAACTACTTATGATTCAGGGTTTTTACAACTACCTTTACAGGCACAAAATCGATTTTTTGCTAATTTTGGTTGGGAATCCAAAAGAAACTCAAAACAAGCTCAATGGCGATGGGACTTGACTTGTCACACATTAGGGAAGCAACGTTTGGTAAGTAACCAAAGAGATCCCGCCGGAAGTTATAGCCCAGCTTACAGTTTATGGAATAGTCAATTAACCCGTGCTTTTAGTAATAAATTTGAACTCTACGTTGGAATTGAGAATCTGGGGGATTATAAACAGCTTAACCCTATTATAGGCGCTGAGGATCCTTTTGGTATTAATTTTGATACTGCACAAATTTACGCTCCAATCTTTGGAAGAATGCTTTATGCTGGCCTTCGTTGGAATTTATAACTATATTTAATTAAAAAAATGAAAAAATTATTTATAATTTATTTGCTGATAAGTCCTTTTATTCTTGTAGCACAAAATAAAAATACTGAAAAAGTAAGTTTTGAAGTCAGTGGAAATTGTGAGATATGTAAAAAACGCATCGAGAAATCAGCACTTACTGTAAAGGGTGTAAAAGCTGCAAATTGGGATATTCCTTCAAACTTAATTTCAATAGTATATAACCCAAATAAAGTTAATTTATTAAAAATACAAAACTCTATAGCTCAAGTAGGTCATGATACTCCATTAGCTAAAGCACCCGATGAAATTTATAATGAACTTCCAATGTGCTGTATTTATAGACGAACAATTCAATAAAAAAGACTCCTTTTAGGAGCCTTTTTTATTGAAGGAAAAACTGTAATTACATCATGCCAGGCATACCCCCTCCCATCGGAGGGCCTGCAGGTGGTGCATCTTCTTTAATGTCAACTAATGCACATTCTGTAGTTAAGATCATTCCAGCTACAGAAGCAGCATTTTCCAAAGCAACACGTGCAACTTTTTTGGGATCAATGATTCCTTCCTTAAGCATATCAACATAAGATCCATCTTTTGCATTATATCCAAAGTTATTATTACCTTCAGAAACTTTTGATATAACTACGGAACCTTCACCACCAGAGTTTTCTACAATGATTCTTAATGGAGCCTCTACAGCCTTACTAATAATTTGAATTCCTGTAGTTTCGTCTGCATTTTCAACCTTAAGTTTGTCTAAAGCTTTTTTAGCATTTAGGAGAGCAACTCCACCTCCAGCTACAATTCCTTCTTCAACAGCTGCACGAGTTGCATGAAGAGCATCGTCTACACGATCTTTTTTCTCTTTCATCTCGACTTCTGAGGGAGCTCCAACATAAAGGACTGCAACTCCACCAGATAACTTTGCAAGACGCTCTTGAAGTTTTTCTTTATCGTAATCAGAAGTAGTTGTCTCAATTTGAGATTTGATTTGATTTACACGAGCTTGTATATCATCAGAGCTACCACTACCATTAACAACGGTTGTATTGTCTTTATCAATAGTAACGCTTTCTGCAGTACCTAACATTTCTATAGTTGTATTTTCCAATGTAAACCCTCTTTCTTCAGAAATTACAGTTCCTCCTGTAAGGATAGCTAAATCTTCTAACATTGCTTTTCTCCTATCTCCAAAACCAGGTGCTTTTACTGCCGCAATTTTTAGTGCTCCACGAAGTTTATTAACAACTAATGTAGCTAAAGCTTCTCCATCAACATCTTCAGCAATAACCAAGAGAGGTTTTCCCGATTGAGAAACTGGTTCGAGTATAGGGAGTAAATCCTTCATAGTGGATATTTTCTTGTCATAAAGGAGTATGTAAGGAGATTCTAGGTCAGATAACATTTTTTCTGAGTCAGTTACAAAATATGGTGAAAGATATCCCCTATCGAATTGCATTCCTTCAACGACATCTACATAAGTATCAGTTCCTTTGGCTTCTTCGACAGTAATTACACCTTCCTTACCAACTTTTTCAAAAGCTTCAGTGATTAATCCACCAATAGTTGGATCATTATTTGCTGAAATACTCGCTACTTGATGAATTTTCTCAGAAGAATCTCCAACAGCAGCAGCTTGCTTTTGTAAAGAAGCCACAATAGCTTCCACTGATTTATCAATTCCTCTTTTTAGATCTAGAGGATTGGCTCCTGCAGCAACATTTTTTAGACCTTCTTTAACGATTGATTGAGCCAATACGGTAGCTGTAGTAGTTCCGTCTCCCGCAAGATCATTAGTTTTAGATGCAACTTCTTTAACCATTTGTGCACCCATATTTTCAAGTGCGTCTTCAAGTTCAATCTCCTTTGCTACAGTAACTCCGTCTTTTGTGACCTGCGGAGCTCCAAAGGATTTTCCTATAATAACGTTTCGCCCTTTAGGACCTAATGTTACTTTTACAGCGTTTGCAAGGGCATCAACACCACGTTTGATACCATCTCTTGCTTCTAGATCAAATTCTATTTTTTTTGCCATTTTAATATATTTTTTTTCAGTTATACGATTGCGAGGATATCGCTCTCTTTCATAATTAGGTAATCTTTGCCATCATGGTTTAATTCAGTACCAGCATATTTGCCGTATAGAACACTGTCTCCTACACTAACCGTTATAGGATTGTCCTTAGTACCTGAACCAACTGCGACTATTGTACCTTTTTGAGGTTTTTCTTTTGCACTGTCTGGAATTATGATTCCAGATGAGGTTTTTGTTTCTGCGGCAGCAGGTTCTACAAGAACTCTATCCGCCAGAGGTTTAATACTTAATTTGCTCATTATTTTAATTTAAATTATAACTTTCAGAAATTGTGCCAACTATATTTTTACTGTCAATTTAGTACAAAAAATGTCAGCCTGTCAGCTTAGGCTTAGTATGAAAAACTAATTATCTTCTTGTGGGATTTCTGGAATTTCTGGAATTTCATCAAAAGTTTGCTCAGTTGTTTCTGGAATAGATTGTTCGATTGAGTCATCTTCAATTAGTTTAGAATCAAGAGATTCCTCGTTAGATGATAGAGTAGCATTTGAAATCAATATTAGCGTAAGCAACAATGTCGCTAATATCCAGGTACTTCTGTCTAAAAAATCTGATGTTTTTTGAACACCTCCTACTTGTTGTGTCCCCCCGCCGAAAGAAGAGGAAAGCCCACCACCCTTTGGGTTTTGAACCATTACAACCAAAACTAGTAAGAAGCATACGAGAATTATAAGGCCTATAAATATTGAAAATGTACTCATTGTATTAGTCTTTCAGTTTTTGTAATTTTTTTATTTCTTTTATTCGAAGTGCAAAGAAACTGTTTTTTTCTGGATATTTCAAACCTAATATTTGATAGGCCTCTAGAGCTTTGTCGTATTTTTTTTGTTTGACAAATACCTTTGCTAAAGTTTCGGTCATTAATTCATCAGTGGCAATCCAGCTTTTTTCACTTAAATCCTCACTTTTATATTGAATTTGAGGGTCAAATCTTTTTTCTTTGTTAGATAAAAATGAATCTATTAAGTCAAATTTATCATCAATACTTGAACTCTTTTTTTGCTCTTGGTGTTTTTTGAGGTAAGTTACCCAATCTGAAAATGTTAACGTCTCAGGAACTTTTCCAGAATTTTCAATATCAAAACTTTCCTCGTCTTCCTTTTGATTTTTTTTGTTTATCAAAAACATCTTCTTGAGTTTGAGAATTTAAATGAGTTGATTTATTATTAAAAGGGGTTTCTATGAATTCATAAAGTATTTCTCTTTCATATGTTGATATTGAGGTATACGAAAGTATTTTGTCAAAATTTTCAGGCTTTAATTTCTGAACAGCTTTAAGATAATAGGCTTTGATTAAATGAAAATTTGGATATTTTTCTATTAATTCTTCTAAAATGTCAAAATGTTTAGGATTGTTAGGATCAAACTGATTTAACAATTCAAACAATGAGCTTGCATTATCAACTACCATTTTGCTAGTGTGTCATTAAAGATATCTTGCGTAATTCGATCAAAAATTTCCTTGTGTGCAGAATCAATTACGTCATAAACTTGTAATTCTGCAGGGAAATCATAAAAAAAAGAATATTTTTTTTCAAAATCATCATCTTCTTTTTTTATGTTAAAAAATCTAAAATCAACTGACATCTCAAGACGATTTTGTGCTGCTGTAATATTTGCCGTGGCAGCCATTGGGGTAACGCTATATTTTGTTATTTCGCCTTCATAAATTAATTCTCCACCCTCGCTAACTAAGTTTAAGTTAGTTTGATTAATAATAATATCTTGCAGGGCATTGGTAAAATCATTGTCTAAACCAGGCTCTACCGTTGATCCAGGACGGTTTCCTGCAAGATTCTCAAAAAAATTTACTTGAAAAGTTGTAACGCCTGGGGGGATTGAGGCCCCTGTAAATGAGTAAATACCACAACTTTGGATATTAATTAATAATAAAAAGATTATTAGTATTTTGTTAAGATTCGATATCATTAAGATCAAATTGTTTAATTTTTCTATAAAGGGTTCTTTCTGAAATACCCAATTCTTTTGCTGCTAATTTACGTTTTCCTTTACATCTTAATAAGGCTTGCTTGATCATTTCAAGTTCTTTCTCGTGTAAAGAAAGTGGTTCTTCTTCCTCAATAGTTTCAACATAATCATATTTGTCTTCTGATTTGGTTTTTGATATGTCTGGTAATTCGGAGTTTAACGAGACAGGATCAATATTAGTTTTTTCTTCAGGATAAGATTCTTTTCCATAGATTTTCTCGATCAGATTTTGATTCTTTTCAGCTATTTCAGTTTCAGAACTGTTTTTTATTAAATCTAATGTCACCTTTTTTAAATCATTGAGATCACTTTTCATGTCAAAAAGAACTTTGTATAGAATTTCTCTTTCTGATGCAAAATCACTTTCACTAATTTTTTTGTTTACTAAAGCAGGAAGTTGTGATTCTCGGGCAGGAAGATAAGAACGAATTCTGGCAGCATTAATTTTTCTTTCTTTTTCTAACACCGATATTTGTTCAGCTACGTTACGCAATTGACGTATATTTCCACTCCAACGATAATCCGCCAATAGTTCTCGAGCATTTTCATCCAACTGGACGGGGGGCATATGATATTTTTGTGCAAAATCAGAGGCAAATTTTCGAAATAATAATACAATATCCTCTTTTCTTTCTCTAAGAGGGGGAAGGGCTATGTCAACGGTACTTAAACGGTAGTATAAATCTTCTCTAAATTTTCCTTTATCAATTGCATCAATTATATTGACATTTGTAGCCGCCACAATTCTGACATTAGTTTTTTGAACTTTTGAAGATCCTACTTTGATAAATTCTCCACTTTCCAAAACTCGTAAAAGACGAACTTGAGTTTGCAAGGGTAATTCACCTACCTCATCCAAAAAAATGGTTCCTCCATCAGCAACTTCAAAATAACCTCCACGTGTTTGAGTTGCACCTGTAAAGGCCCCTTTTTCATGTCCAAAGAGCTCGCTATCAATTGTTCCTTCAGGGATAGCTCCACAGTTAACAGCAATGTATTTATTATGTTTTCTATGGGAATATTGGTGAATTATTTTAGGGATACTTTCTTTTCCCACACCACTCTCCCCAATAACCAACACAGATATGTCTGTATTTGAAACTCTTAGACTTTTTTCTAGTGCTCTATTTAAACCTAAATTATTTCCTATGATACCAAAACGTTGTTTTATAGCTTGTAATGAATCCATATTTAAATACTTTTTGATAATTGAATTGCTTCTCCAACTAGAGTTGCTGAGGTACAACTCGTAATTTTAACATCTACAAAATCTCCTATTTGATAGTTTTTTTTAGTAAAAACTGCTACAGTATTTTGAGAAGTTCTTCCACTCCAATAATCTTCAGATCGCTTTGAAGCTTTTTCAATTAAAACACAGACAGTTTTTCCAATATATTTTTCAGTTCTATAACGACTATGTTCCTGTTGTTTTCGAATAATTTCACTTAGCCTTTTCTTTTTTACAGCTTCAGGCACATCGTCAATAATTTTTTTTGCTGCTAGTGTTCCAGGACGCTCAGAGTAAGCAAACATGAAACCAAAATCATATTTTACATAGTCCATTAAATTTAAAGTGTCTTGATGATCCTGCCCTGTTTCACTTGGAAAACCAGCAATCATATCATGAGATATTCCACAGTCAGGAATTATTGATCTGATATTATCAATCAGCTGAAAATATTCTTCTTTTGTATGTTGTCGATTCATTTTTTTTAAAATTTTATTACTTCCAGACTGAACAGGGAGGTGAATGTAATTACATATATTATCGTATTTAGCCATTACTTTTAAAACGCCTAATGACATATCCTGTGGATTGGAAGTTGAAAAACGAATTCTGACTTTTGGATTTGTCTTCGCCACTAGACCAAGAAGATCATCAAATCTTAAAGCTGTTTTTTGCTGTAAAGTAGAAGCTTTCCTAAAATCTTTTTTCAATCCCCCTCCATACCAGAGATAACTATCTACGTTTTGCCCAAGAAGGGTAATTTCTTTATAATTTTTTGATGCTAGGTTAGAGATTTCATCTAGAATACTTTTAGGATCTCTGCTACGCTCTCTACCTCTGGTAAATGGAACAACACAAAATGTACACATATTATCACAACCTCTTGTAATAGATACAAAAGCAGATACACCGTTGGAGTTTAATCTTACTGGAGCGATATCTCCATAAGTTTCCTCCTTCGACAATAGAACGTTTACAGCTTCTTTTTCATTCGCAACCTCTTTTAATAGGTTTGGGATGTCTTTATAAGCATCTGGACCTACAACTAGATCAACAATCTTCTCTTCTTCTAAGAATTTATGTTTCAAGCGTTCAGCCATACATCCCAGAACCCCAACAGTTCTGTCAGGATGTTCATTTTTTTTGGAATTAAAATATTCAAGACGCTTACGAACAGTTTGCTCTGCCTTTTCTCTTATTGAGCATGTATTGATAAGAATTAATGAGGCCTGATCGATATACTCTGTAATAGTGTACCCATCTTTGGAAAGTATAGATGCAACTACTTCACTGTCAGAGAAATTCATCTGACAACCATAGCTTTCAATATATGCTTTTTTTGAAATTTTGTCTTCAGCCAATGAATTTAAAGTTTCAGTATTATTTTGTTTCAAAGCATTTTTCCTAAGAGGCTGTAATTCTTTTACTGACATTTAAATTTAAAAGTTATTTAAAATTTGATTAAGATGTAAAATTACAAAAAACCAAAATATATTGCCATTTTGTCAGTCTTAAATAAAAAAGGAATTTTTTTAAACTAATTTTTGAAAGAAAGAAATTGAATAATTATAGGATTTGATAAAATCAATTCATAAAAAATTAATAATAAATAATAAATCAGTTGACTATGGGATTATTCAATAATCTGCATTAGCATTTTTAATTGCATTAAACCCCCCTTTTACGTCAATTAAATTATGAATCCCTCTGCTTTTTAAAATTGATGCAGCTATCATACTCCTATAACCACCTGCGCAATGAATATAAAATGTTGAATTTTTCGGAAACAAATTCATGTTATCGTTAATAAAATCTAAAGGTATACTCTTGGATGTGGGGATATTTTCAGAAATATATTCTCCGGGCTTTCTAACATCCAAAACGGAAAGATTTCCCTTTTTGCTTAACTTTATAAAATTTTCAGCATCAATACAATTTACAGAGTCTGTATCTCGCTTACTTTTTTTCCAAGCATCTATACCGCCTTTTAGGCATCCGAGGCTATTATCAAAACCAACACGCGCAAGGCGAGTCACTGTCTCTTTTTCTCTGCCTTTTGGCGTTAATAGAAGTATTGGCTGAGCAACATCACCAATCATGGCTCCAACCCAGGGGGCAAAACTTCCATCTAGACCTATAAAAATTGATTGAGGGATATGTTCTTTAGCAAAGTCCTCTTGATGTCTAACATCTAGAATTACAGCACCACTTTGGTTTGCAATTTCTTCAAATAGATCGGGATCTAATTCAGTGGTTCCACTTTGTAATACTTTATCAATATCCTCATAACCGTTTTTATTCATTTTTACATTCAAGGGGAAATATTCTGGCGGTGGGAGAAGTCCCTCTGTTACTTCCTTAATAAATTCCTTTTCTGTCATGTTTGATCTCAGAGCGTAATTCGACTTTTTTTGTTCTCCTAAAGTTCCAACAGTTTCCTTGCTAAGATTTTTACCACATGCAGATCCAGCTCCATGTGCTGGATAAACAAGAACATTATCCGCAAGAGGCATTATTTTTTTTCTCAGACTATTGAAGAGAATCCCTGCAAGATCTTCTTGAGTCATATTTATAGCTTTTTGAGCCAAGTCAGGGCGACCTACATCTCCTAAAAATAAAGTGTCACCAGTGAAAATAGCAATATCCTTATTGGAAGAATCACGAAGTAAATAAGTTGTGCTTTCCATAGTATGGCCAGGTGTATGAAGAACAATTATAGAAATTTCTCCGATTTTAAACTCTTGATTGTCTTTTGCAATTAATGCATTGTAACTTGTTTTAGCTTTTGGCCCATAAATTATTGTTGCACCGGTTTCCTTGGCTAGGGTAAGATGACCGCTTACAAAATCTGCATGAAAATGTGTCTCAAAAACATATTTGATTTTCGAATTATTTTTTTTTGCTTTTTCGATGTATTGTGAAATTTCTCGTAAAGGATCAATTACTGCTGCTATACCATTACTCTCAATGTAATACGAGCCCTGAGAAAGGCAGCCTGTGTATATTTGTTCAATAATCATTATTAAATTTATTCAATTTTATTTATTAGTTTGTCTACTTAATTTTTTTTGTAAAGGAGACTTTTTTCTCACCCCATCAAAACTGTCTGTTGCATCTCCTGAAGTTATAAATAGATTCCCCTTTTTTAAAACTTTAATTAATTTACTTTTTATTATCATATCACGGGTAGGTCCTGTAGCACCAACTACCATGACGCGAATACCTTTTTTTTGAAGTTCGATAATTATTTCTGTAAGCTTCTCTAGTGCAGTGCTATCTATGTAATTAATAGTTCTAGCATTTATTATATAACCTTTTACTTTTTTGTGATTATTGTTTACAGAATCGAAGATTAGATTCTTGAAAAATTGAATATTTCCAAAAAATAGTTGTGCATCAAACCTTAATATGATTAGATCATCACGTAAAATCACTTCGTCTGGAAATCTATCTATATTTTTGAAATAATTTGTAGTTCCAATTCGACCTAAAAAAGCATAATGTGGTTTTGATGTTCGATAAACAAGAAGTAAAAGCGATAAAATAATTCCAAATAAAATTCCTTCGGTTATACCTATAAAAAGAGTACCTATGAATGTAAATATAAGGACAAAGAACTCGTCTTTTCTTTCTTTGTACAAACCAAATGTATATTTATAATCAATTAGATTTGTAACAGCAACAATTATAATAGCACCTAATACAGCGTTAGGCAAATAGTAAAACCAATCCGTGAAAAAACTCAAAATTACACCCACGATAATAGCACTTATCAAAGCTGATACTCCAGTTTTAGCACCTGACTGATTATTCACAGCTGTTCGAGAAAATCCACCCGATGTAGGATAAGATTGAAAAAATGATCCTATTATGTTTGATGCACCCAATGCTATGAGTTCCTGATTGGGATTGATTTCATCAGTTTTATTTTTTTCTTCAATTGATTTTGCAATGGAAATAGCTTCCATGAATCCAACTAAAGCAATAGTTAGTGAAATTGGAAGTAGACTTTTAATAATGTCCCATTCTAAAAATGGAAAAACAAAATTTGGTAAACCATCAGGGATTTCACCAACAATAGCTAAACCCTTTTGATCATAATTTGCATAACTAACGCAAAATATACTCATAATTACTACAACAAGAGCAGATGGAATTTTAGAATTACATTTTTTTATTACAACCAAGAGCAAAATACTTATTAAGCCAATTGCAAGCGCATAAAAATTTATTTGAGTTTGAGAATTTATTATTAAAGAGATGAAAATATGGATCTTGTTGCTTTGTGGAATTGAAATTCCTAAAATATGCTTTATTTGATTGAGGCCGATTATTATTGCAGCAGCTGAGGTAAAACCACTTATTACGGGTTTTGATAAAAAAGCTACAATAAAGCCCATTCTAAGTAGACCCAAAAGAAACTGAATTACTCCCATCAGTAAAGCTAATAGTAATGCCATTTGAATATATTGACTTGGTCCAACTATACTGAGTGCTCCAAGGCCAGCGGCAACTAGAAGTGAGTCCATTGCTACAGGCCCTACAGCAAGTTGTTTTGATGTGCCTAAAAATGCATATACAATCTGAGGTGTTAATGCAGCATACAAACCATATATTGGAGGCAAACCTGCAATCAGTGCATAAGCCATACCTTGGGGAATAAGCATTATAGCCACGGTAATGCCAGAAATTAGATCGTTTTTAAAATACTCTAATCTATAATTAGGCATCCAATTCAATATGGGAATATATGTTTTCAGAGTTATAATTTTTTACCAAAAATAATGTACTTTGACAGAATAGATATAACATAATTTTCAGTTATTCAAATTAATTTAATGATTTTAAAATAAACTTCAATTGATTCTTCAAAAGGTAAAAATTATTTTCACCAATAACTGTTTTACAAATTAGCCTTAACAGTTTTTTATTTAAGTTTATAAAGGATAAATTTCACATGTATTTAATACAAGTGAACTTTAAAATTTGAAAGTTCCAAAAAAACTTAACTACTTTTGTGACCAAAATTTATTAAATGGCTAAGAATTTAGTAATCGTTGAGTCTCCTGCAAAAGCAAAAACCATTGAGAAGTTTTTGGGAAAGGGTTTTAAAGTTGCTTCCAGTTATGGGCATATCGCAGATCTTCCAGCAAAAGAGCTAGGAGTCGATGTTTCAGGTGATTTTTCTGCTAAGTATATTGTTAGTAGTGATAAGAAAAAACTCGTCAGAGAACTCCAAAGCTTAGCTAAAAAAGCTGAAACAGTTTGGTTAGCTAGTGATGAAGACAGAGAAGGAGAAGCCATTGCATGGCATTTAGCAAATACTTTAAATCTTTCAAAAACTAATTCTAAACGAATTGTTTTTTCTGAAATAACAAAAAATGCGATTCAGAAAGCAATAGAAAAACCGAGAGAAATTGATTTCAATTTGGTTAATGCTCAACAAGCCAGAAGAATTTTAGATCGACTAGTAGGGTATGAGTTGTCTCCAGTACTTTGGCGTAAAGTAAAGGGAGGTTTGTCGGCAGGAAGAGTTCAATCTGTTGCGGTGAGAATTATTGTTGAAAGAGAACGTGAAATAAGAAATTTCTCTACTGAACCTAGCTTTAGGACACAAGCAATCTTTCAAACTGAAAGCAAGAAAATAATTCCATCTCAACTAGATAAATTATTTTCTTTAAAAAAACAGGCACTAGTATTCTTAGAGCAAAATATCTCGGCTGAATTCAAAGTAAGTGAAGTTAAAAAGAAACCTGGGAAGAAGAGTCCTCCCCCTCCTTTCACAACCTCTACATTACAACAAGAAGCATCGAGAAAGTTATATTTTTCTGTTTCTAAGACAATGAATGTTGCTCAAAGACTATATGAAGCAGGTTATATAACTTACATGAGAACAGATAGCGTCAACTTATCTGACGAAGCTGTTGGAAATATAAATACTCAAATATTATCAGTCTATGGGGAGGAATATGTTCAGAATCGGAATTTTATAACAAAAAATAAGGGAGCTCAAGAAGCACACGAGGCTATTCGACCTACGAACTTTTTAAATAAAAATATTAATGTAGATCATGATCAAGCAAGGCTTTATGAACTTATTTGGAGAAGAACCTTAGCTTCACAAATGAAAGACGCTGCTTTGGAACGAACACAGATTTCAATTCAAGCAGATAAACATCAAAATTATTTTAAAGCTAAAGGAGAAGTAGTAACTTTTGATGGCTTTCTTAAAATTTACATGGAAGGAACAGATGATGAAGTAGATGAAGACAACACAATTTTACCGAAGATAGAGACAGGTGATAGGGTTTTATTAAACCAAATGATTGCTACCGAACGTTTTTCCCGCCCCCCTTTTCGCTTTTCGGAAGCTTCATTGGTTAAAAAAATGGAAGAGCTTGGAATTGGAAGACCCTCTACTTACGCTCCAACTATTTCTACGATTCAAAATCGAAAATATGTTGAAAAAGGTAATTCTGATGGAGAGAGCAGATCTTATGATCAACTAATACTTAGAGATAAGAAGATCAAAATTGAAAAACGTTCGGAAATGGTTGGTGCTGACAAAGGAAAATTAACTCCCACTGACATTGGAATGATTGTTAATGACTTTTTAGTTGAAAATTTCAAAACTATTTTGGATTTAAATTTTACTGCTCAAGTAGAGCAAAATTTTGATGATATAGCAAATGGTGGTAAAGACTGGACAGAAATGCTGAAAGGTTTTTATGAGAAATTCCATAATACAGTTGAATATGTTAAAGAAAATGCACAGCGTGAATCTGGAGAACGTGTTTTAGGAGTTGATCCGAGTTCTGGTAGACCAGTAAAAGTAAGATTAGGTAAATTTGGTCCAATAGCACAGATTGGTGATCCTGAAGAAGAAGAAAAGCCTATATATGCAAGTTTAAGTCCTAATCAACAATTAGAGAATATTACTTTTGAGCAGGTTATGCAACTTTTTGAAATGCCTAAAACTATAGGGACTTACCAAGAAGAAGAAGTAATAATAAATAATGGGAGATTTGGACCATACATAAAACATAAAGGCATTTTTGTTTCTTTACCAAAAGGGATTATAGCTTCTGAGGTTAATCTAGATACTGCAATCGATTTAATAGAAAAAAAATTAAAAGCAGACGCTCCAATATATACATTTAACGAACTTCCAGTTACTAAGGGGATAGGTCGTTTTGGTCCGTTTTTGAAATGGAGTGGTTTATTTATTAATGTAAATAAGAAATATGATTTTGATAATTTAAAAGATTCAGATATTGTAGATCTAATCGAAGAGAAAATCCAGAAGGAAAAAGACAAATTAGTCCATGATTGGAGTGAGGCAGGAATTCGCGTAGAAAAAGCACGCTGGGGAAGACACCAGATCATTCAAGGAAAGAAAAAAGTAGTAATTGGAAAAGAAGTAGATGCGACTAAAATCACATTGGCAGATGCTGAAAAATACTTAGGGTCTTCTAGTAAAGCAAGGAAAAAAAATAAATCATCAAAGAAAAAATGAGCCTAGAGTTGTTGCTTCCCGTAGATAAAGAAGCCATTTTGGGCCTTTCTATGTTACCCAAGCAAGTGATTGGGAAAAACATTGATATTCATACGGAAGAATTAGGTTTACCAGACTTGAAAGGACTCCAAATAGCAATTATTGGCCTAGTTGAACAGCGTAATAGTTTTTTTGTAAATGCTCAATATGATGTTAATCAATTTCGCAAAGAATTTTATGAATTATATCCTGGAAACTGGGAACTGAAGATCGCTGATCTGGGGGATTTATCAAACGGAGAAAAAGTCAAAGACACTTATTTTGCAATAAAAGAAATTGGATTTCATTTAAAGCAAATGAATATAATTCCTGTTTTTATAGGAGGTAGTCATGACCTTATTTTCCCATTATATCAGGTTTTCCAAGAATTCAAAGAGCTTGTAAATATGGTTTCTATTGATAGATCGTTTGATTTTTCACAAGAAGATGAGCTAATTTCTGGTCGTTCATATATGAGTAAAATTATCATGGAAAAACCTAATGTCTTAAACAACTACAGCAATTTGGGATATCAGAATTACTATTGTGCTGTAGAAGAAAAAGACTTAATGGATAAATTATTTTTTGAGGGAATTCGATTAGGTCAAGTTTTAGATGATGTTCGTTTAGTTGAACCTATTTTTAGAGATGCTGATATTGTTGGGTTTGACATGAAATGCTTGTCATGGGAAGCTATTGCTGATCCGCTTAAAGGCCAACCCAATGGAATAGATTCAAGGTCAATTTGCGCATTAAGTAGATATGCTGGTATCAGTGATCGTGTAGGTTTTATTGGATTATATGAATTGCCTTCAACACCGATGATGGACCAGTTAGCAGCGCAAATAGTTTGGTATTTTATGGAAGGAGTTCAGTATAGGTTTGATGAACATCCAATTAACATTAATAATGGGTTTTTAAAATATTCTGTTACCCTTTCTAATCAAACAATTGTATTTTACAAAAGCGAAAAAAGCAATCGTTGGTGGATGGAATTAACAAATGATACTAATTTAGATAATAAAACAAAAACTAGAGCGTTATTAGCATGCACAAAAAATGATTATGAGTCGGCAGCCCAAGATGTCATCCCTGAAAGATGGTTTAATGCATTTAGAAGGATGAATTAATTTTGGATTGAAGATCAAAAGATACAAATGTATTTATACTCATTAATTGAGCAATTATAGTTTATAAAAAAAAATAAGTAGTTTTATGTACTATTAAAACTTAATTTACGTTTTGATAAAAATACTAATGAGAAGACTTTTAGCTTTATTAACACTTTCCCTAATAGTGGTTTCCTGCGGAAGCAAAAACAGAGGCGAACTTATAGGTGTACAACAGAAAAAGTGGTTTGGAGAAAAGCCTTATGGGATGGTTCTTGTTGAAGGCGGTGCTTATATAATGGGAAAATCGGACGAAGACTTAGCCCAATTACAAAGTGCTCCGGCCAAAACAGTTACAGTACCTTCTTTTTACATGGACGAAACTGAAATTACGAACAGTGAATATCGTCAGTTTGTTTATTGGGTAAAAGACTCAATAGCGCTATCGATGCTTGCTAGAGAAGCAGAGGACTTAGGACTTGGTGAAGAAAACAAAGATGGTATTGGGGAATTTGTATTTCA
This sequence comes from Flavobacteriaceae bacterium, assembly GCA_045561915.1. Lineage (GTDB taxonomy): Bacteria > Bacteroidota > Bacteroidia > Flavobacteriales > Flavobacteriaceae > MS024-2A. The sequence goes on along the minus strand of JBJKWV010000010.1, from coordinate 3,348 downwards.
GGATTCAGATACCACTAAACTTAATGAATATCAGAAATATATGCGGGAGGCATATTACGACGTTGATGATGACCTATATGCTGGGAGAGCACTAAATTGGGATGCCGATTTAACATGGGATACTGAAGATTATGTTGATAAAAATTATGCTAGAATCATGGATTCATTATATCTGCCACCTGAATTATGGTATAATGGCGAAATGAAACTCGATGTTGAAAAACTCAAATACTCATATACTTGGTTTGATGCCGAGGGAGCTGCCGCTGAATCAAAAAGAGTGCGCAATCAATTTATAGACAGAGAGCCATTTATTAAAAGAAAAGAAGTTGAGATTTACCCTGACACGACAGTATGGATTAAAGATTTCACATATTCTTACAATGAGCCCATGCACAACGATTATTTTTCCCATCCTGCATATCAAGATTATCCTGTTGTAGGTGTATCCTGGACGCAAGCAATCGCATTTTGTAATTGGAGGACTCAATTTAAAAATGGCTATCAGCGTGATAAAGGTAAACCTAACGTAAGTCGTTTTCGCCTTCCCAATGAGGCAGAATGGGAATATGCTGCTCGAGGGGGGATACCATCTGGTACTTATCCATGGGGTTCCCCATATTTACTGAATGACAGAGCTTGTTTTCTAGCAAACTTTAAACCGCTAAGAGGTGATTATGCTGCTGATCAAGCCGTTTATACAGTCGAAGCTAAATCTTATCTTCCTAATGACTACAATTTGTATAATATGGCAGGTAATGTTGCTGAATGGACAAATTCGTCATACAATGCTGGATCATACGAATATGTTTCTTCCTTAAACCCAAATATGTCCTTTGACGACGAAAAGCGAAAGGTTGTTAGGGGTGGATCTTGGAAAGATGTTGCTTATTTTTTAAGAGTTAGCTCTCGAGATTTTGAATATTCTGATACATCAAGGAGTTATATAGGTTTTCGAACTATACAGGATTATTTAGGACTCCAGAAAGTTAAAGTTAAGTAAAAAACTATTTAAGTTTTAGTTAATTTTAAATTTTGAAGTCTCGGATTACTTATCGATTTAAATCATATATTTAATTATATCTTCATATATTTATGGACTAAAATACACAAACATGACAGACAAAGCTTTAAATAAACGTTTAAGAAGTAAGGTAGCAATGCATATGCTATTTGGACTTGGAGGGGCTGTAGTAATTATCGGCGCTCTTTTTAAAATTCTTCACCTTGAAATTGGACCCATTACAGGAGGATTAGTATTAGGACTTGGATTAGGAACAGAAGCACTTATTTTTACAGTTTCTGCCCTAAATACTGGGGAAATAAAGGAAGAACATACTGATTTTGTAAAGAAAATGAAAGGAGCAGGTTCATCAACATCTTCAGGTGGTGGAAACCAAGGATTATCTTCAAAAATTGATGCCTTGATGCAAGAAGCTAAGCTTGATGTTAACTTGATGAACTCACTAGCAAAAAGTATCAAAGGGTTAGAAAATTCTGCTAAAGCTATATCCCCCGCTTCAGAGGCGATATCAGCATCTCAAACTTATTCTCAAGAATTGTCAAAAGCTGCTGGTCAGCTGGAACAATTAAACTTAAATTATCAACAGCAAGTATCAAATGCTAAAGGAAATTCTGAGTTAAAAGAAAAGATCAACCAAGATGCTCAACAACTTAGGGCTCAAATGGAAAGTTTATCTGCTAATTTAGCGGAATTGAATAATGTTTACGGTGGAATGCTAACCGCCATGTCTAAAAAATAAGAAAATGGCTGGAGCTAAAGAAACACCAAGGCAGAAACTAATCAGTCTAATGTACTTGGTATTTATTACGATGCTTGCATTAAATGTAAGTAAAGAGGTTCTTGACGGATTTGGGCAAATGTTTGAAAAGATTACGGACGCGAATGATCGCGTTCAGGTAAGCAATAATGCACTTTTAGAGAATATTCTTGTAAATGCTGAGGAAAAAGGTGGAAAGTGGATTGCGCACAAAAAAACTGCTGAACAAATAAAGATAGAATCTGATGAATTCTTCAATTCGATTGAAGAATTAAAAAATACAATAACTGAAAAGCAAAGAGAGAAAGACCCAGAGCTCAAAGAATTTGCTCAAATGGATAAAGGAGAAGCATTAGATGTTATATGGTTTAAAGAAGGATCCCAAGAAGCAAAGGAAAATTTTATAAATATGATTCAAGATTATAAAATGCATGTAATCCAAGTATTTGGGAGTAGATATCCTGAGTCGATTGAAATGGTTGAAGCTCGCTTTTTTACTGGAGATCAAAACAATAACATTAAAAATAGAGATGACATTGATGAACCATGGTTGGATGCTAGCTTTAAAGGATTCCCTTTAATCTCATCCCTAGCTAAACTTACAATGATGCAAAACGACATCCGACAAACCGAGCACGATGTTTTTACTACATTGATGGGTAAGGAGCTGAAAATGTCCTCTAAGGTAAATCAGTCTAATTATACTAGTTTACTTGTTACCGAAAAAGGAGCGTATTATCAAGGTGAAATTTTTGATGGGAGTGTGATATTAGGGAGAAAAGGAGGTGCACAAAACCCAAATGGAGTTGCACTATCACTTGACGGAAAAAAACTATCAGATAAAGATTATAAATTGATCCCTGGCGGTGTAAAGTTAAATGTTAGCGCAGGTAATCCAGGTGATCATACAATTGAGGGTGATCTAATATTCCTTAATGACGGTGAAGAATCTAGAATTAACGTTAACCAAACTTATACAGTAATTTCCAAACCTAATTCTGCAGTAATTTCCGCAGACAAAATGAATGTTGTTTACCGAGGGGTCCAAAATCCGATGACAATATCTATCCCGGGGGTCCAAGACAGTAAAGTAAAAGCTTCTGCCCCTGGCTTGAGACGCGTTCGTGGCAGTAAATACAATATATTTCCATCTAAAGGAACAGAAGTTAAAATAAACGTTTCTGGAACTCTGCCTGATGGTAAACGGGTATCTTCAGTATCCAAGTTTAGAATAAAAGAAATACCAAAACCAGCAGGATATTTTAGGGGGAAATCGGGATCTTTTTCTATCCCAAAGTCAAGTTTAGAGAGAGGAACAGTTGAGGCAAGACTTGAAGATTTCGATTTTGATTTACCTTTAGAAACAAAATCTTTTCGTTTTAGAGCACCTGGACAGACCAGTATCGTAATTGCAGGCAACAGATTAAATAACAAAGCAAAATCCATGTTAAGTCGAATCAAAAATGGACAAACAGTAATTATTTCTGATATTGAAGTAATAATTCCTTCAAATCCGAGTTATAAACTCGGACAAACATCACCGATATCGATTACAGTTAACTAAATA
>JBJKWV010000009.1:0-30840 GCA_045561915.1 Flavobacteriaceae bacterium | reverse complement strand
GCTTTGTGGGTTATAAAAAACTGACTTCCATTAGTTGCAGGTCCGCTATTAGCCATCGATAAAATTCCAGGACCGCTATGAGTCAAGTCGCTAAATTCATCATCAAAACTATAACCAGGACTACCTGAACCTAATCCTAAAGGGTCACCTCCTTGAATCATAAAGTCAGGAATTACTCTATGAAACTTAAGACCATTATAAAACTTTTTTGATTTATATTCTTCATTAACCTTTGGATTTTCTCCCTCGCTTAGAGAAACAAAATTAGCAACAGTAACAGGTGCTTTTTCCATTTCAAGTTTAATAATAATAGAGCCTTTTTCAGTTGAAATTTTGGCATAAAGTCCTGAATCTAAGTTTGGGTAATTATTATTGCACGCAGTTATTAAGCTAATTATTAATATTGTTAGAATAGTTTTTTTCATATTTTAATTTTTGATTGGTGTTCGTTCTATGGTAAAACGTAATGGTTGATTTGCATTTATTTTAACCCCATCTCCTTGATAACTATAACAAAGGTAGGAAGGAAAAAGAAATACAGCAATTTCCATAGGGCGCATTATACGTATTCCCTCTCTTAAGGCAGGTAAAAGATTTTCTTGATCAATCAGATACTCAACAATACCCAATTCTTCATAACTATAGATTATATTTTTATCTAAATCCTCAATTTGATATTTGAATCGAACTTTTTCGCCTTTCTTAGGAAGTGGAAAATTTTTATTTGTTGATTTTATTTTGGCATATAAAAAACCTACATCTGATATATGATACTTGTTCATACTGTCTAATTTAGCAGCTTTTTTAATTAAAAATTCCTCTCTTGAATATAAACCTTTATTCCTGTAAGCTGAAGTTTTTAAAAAAACATCTTTTTTTTTATTTAGCGGGTAACGAGTTTTATTTTCTTCGCAGGATTGTGAAACAAAAATCAAAAAAACAAATAGAAAAACAAATAGTTTCATGCTTACAAATCCTCTTTTAGTCTTAAAGAAACTTTATTGACTGCTTTTTTGAATCTTTCGATGGTATCCTGCATATTGTCAAAAGACATTCCTCCAGCTGCATTGTTATGTCCACCTCCATTAAAATAGGTCTTAGCGAAGTCATTCACAGAGAAAGCACCTTGGGAACGAAAAGACATTTTTATTTTCCCTTCACTTTCATTTTCAATCATTATACATGAGAAAATCACATCCTTTAATGTAAGGCCATAATTAACAAAACCTTCAGTATCTCCTTTCTTAAAATCACATGATTTTAATTCATTTTGATTAAGTGTCATATATACAACTGGATAATTAGGGATTTTAATCAAATTTGAAAGTGTAATACCCAAAAGTTTAAGTCTATTAAAAGATGAACTATCATAAATTTTTTGATGAATTTCAGAACCATTCGCTCCAATTTCTATAAGGTGAGCAATTGCATTATGAGTTTTTGAGGTAGTTGAAGGATATCGAAATGAACCTGTATCGGTCATTATTCCGGTATAAAGGCAGCTTGCAATTTCTATATTAAATTGAGTCTGATCTATCAAATTAATTACGTTATAAACCATCTCACAAGTTGAACTCATTGAAGTATCTGAATATTGAAATAAAGCAAAATCCTCAGGATCTTCATGATGATCAATCATGATTTTATCTCCACTTGCATTTTTGACAATATTTGTTAGATCCTCAATTCGACTTAAAGAATTAAAATCTAATGTGAAAATTAAATCAGCTTTTCGAATAGTATCACGAGCAAGTTTAGGGGTTCGATTGTATTTCAAAACTTCACTTTCTCCAGGGAGCCATTTTAGAAATGAAGGGTAATCATTTGGTGATACTACATGAACTTCGTGACCTTTTTGACGCAAAAAAAGTTTTAATGCTAATGAGCTTCCAAGTGCATCTCCATCTGCATTTCTATGGGGTATAATGGTTACCTTTTTGGGTTTTGCTAAACTTTCTTTTAGATTTTGGATAAAGGCATCAATCATATTACTACGAATATACTATTTTCGAATAGTTGATAAAAGACTCAAGACTTTTTTATGTAATTTTAAAAAATCTTTGAAACATTCTTTTACATCTAAAAATACATTTAGTAATTTCAAAAAAAAAAATGTCAAATACAACGCTAATGATGATAAAGCCTGATGCTGTAGAAAACGGCCATATCGGAAATATTCTTCAAAAAGTATTATCGTCAGGTTTTCAAATTAAAGCTTTAAAACTAACCCAACTTTCTCTAAATGATGCTGAACGGTTTTATGAAATTCATAAAGAGCGAGCTTTTTTCAATGATTTAGTATCTTTTATGTCTAGAGGACCAATCGTGGTTGCCATTTTAAAAAAGGAAGATGCTGTAAATAGTTTTAGAAATCTAATTGGATCTACTGATCCATTTGAAGCTGCAGAAGGCACAATTCGAAAGCTATATGCTACATCAATTGGTGAAAATGCAGTTCATGGTTCAGACAGCGATGAAAATGCAGAAATTGAATCTTCATTCCACTTTGCAGGGCGCGAACGCTTTTAATTCAAAACGATTTTTTTGATAAATTCTTTGCCCAGATGTTTGTTTAGACGTCCTTTTATAACATCAATATTAAATTTTAATTCCATTTTTAATGGGGCAGACTTTAAGCTTACATACAAGATATTATGTGAAAAACGAACTTGCTCTGTATACTTTTGAATATTTTCTCCCATCACTTCGGCCCAAGAATTACATATCCTAACATTTTGGACACCTTTTATCAAAGGTTTTTGTGTAATTACTTCTTTTAAAACATCTTTTATAGACTTGGTTTTAAATTTATTTTCTTGTCTCATCATTTACAAATTCAAACAAGGTTGGGCGTTTATAGTGATATGTACTTTTATTATGTTCTAGGATGAGCTTATGGCTATCCAAATACTTGATTTTTTTTGACCATTCACTCCAACGAGATTTAAATCTAATGTAATATATTTTGTCCAATTTTTCAATTTTAAAATTAGCAATATCTTTTGATGAATAGATGATTCTATCTAATCGCATTTCGACCTTATTTAGAATACCATTTGGATATTCGAGGAAATAATGATCATACAAAGGAGCATTTCCTTTTGGTTTAAACCTCTCTTTTTTTCGATTGATATGATCAATCTCCCAATAACCATTCAATTTTTGTATTTCAATTGAATGAAAAGAGATACAACTAAAAAAAGATAAAAATGAAAAATAGAAAAGAAGAATTCTCAAAATCTAAATTTTAAAAATTTGATAATTAGATTTAATCTCTCCTAAAGCATCAATTGTTCTCTGCTCATGTGTGTCTGTTATAAAGATTTGTCCAAAATCGTCTTGATCAACAAGTGATACTATCTGGGTTACTCTTTTTTGATCTAATTTATCAAAAGCATCATCTAGTAAAAGAATGGGGGGGGCGCCAATTTGCTCCTTTAGAAAATCAAACTGGGCAAATTTCAATGCAACTAAAAAAGTTTTTTGCTGTCCTTGACTTCCAAATTTTTTTATAGGATCTCCTTCTAACAAAAAATTAATATCATCCTTATGGACTCCTTGGGTTGTATATTGTAGAATTCTGTCCTTTGACAGGCTATTCTTAAGGAGTTTTTCATGGGATTTTTCGTGTAATTGACTCATATATTCCAAACCTATACTTTCCTTTCCTTCACTTATATTTTTATAACGATAGTTAAATACTGAAACGAAACTTTTCATGAAAGTCAATCTTTTTTTGTAGATTGAATCACTTCTTTTTATGAGCTGATCATCATAAATATCTAGTGTAGCTTCATCAAATGTATTATTTAATGCAAAAAATTTAAGTAGAGCATTACGCTGAGAAAGTATCTTATTGTATTCAAGTAAATCTTGAAGAAAAGCATTATCTGTTTGTCCAATCACTCCATCCATAAATTTTCTTCGTGCGCTGCTTCCATCTGAGATTAGATCACCATCAGCGGGTGATATTATTACAGAGGGGACAAGCCCTATGTGTTCTGAAAGTCTTTTATAAGTTTTTCCATTACGTTTTATGATTTTTTTTTGACCTTTTTTTAGGGAGCAAATTATTTTCTCCTTTTTACCCATTTTTTCAAATCTTCCTTCCAAAACGAAAAAATCTTTATCATGCTGAATGTTTTGGATTGCTATTGGATTAAAATAGCTTTTGCCAAATGCCAAATGGTAAATCGAATCTATAATGTTCGACTTCCCAATTCCATTATCTCCTATAAAACAGTTTATCTTAGGACTAAAGTCAAAAGTTTTAGAACTAATATTTTTATATTGAGTTAGGTTTAGTTGTTTTAAATACATATTTAGACAAAAATAATAACTTAGAAGCTAGCGAACGGTTTTTTGAATTAGAATAAAAAGAGTAATTTTGTGCGCTAAATCATTTTTAAAATGGCAACATACAAAAAAAGAGGATCTAAAAAATCAATAACCCCTTCAAGTCTAACTGAATCAGTTCAAGAAAGCACAACTGCAGAAGTTTTTGAGACTCTCGACACAACAGCATCAAAAACAGAAGAATGGGTTGTTAAATACCAAAATATAATATTAACCTTTATTGGGATTGTTGCCGTTGGTGTTTTAGCTTATTTAGGTTATCAAAATTATGTAATAGAGCCCAAAACAAAGGAAGCTATCAGTGAATTAAATCAGGCTCAGTTTTATTTTGAGCTGGCTGTAAACAGTGAAGATTCAGATTCTCTCTACAAAAGAGCTCTAAATGGAGGAGAAGGGAAATATGGTTTTTTAGATATTATTGAAAATTATAAAGGGACAACCGCTGCAAAATTAGCTACATATAGCGCTGGTATGTCCTATTTAAATATAAAAGACTACCAAAATGCTATTGTTTATCTAGATCAATTCAATTCTGAAGATGTTTTACTTGGAGCACTAGCCAAGGGCGCTATTGGAGATGCTTTTGCGCAGATGGATAAGCCAGAGAAAGCACTTGACTATTATATTGCTGCATTCAATATTAACAATAATGTGTACAGTACGCCAAAATTTTTATACAAAGCTGCTATGATTGGTTTTAAGTTAGGGAAGAATAAACAAGCGATAGCTTATCTAGAGAGAATTAAAAAAGAGTTTAAAGAATCACGTGAAGCAAATATGGTTTCCGTTCAAATAGCGAAGATCAAATCAATAATAGATTAAAATGTCATCAGCATTGAATAACTTTTCTGATGCTAATATTCCTGATGGGAGTCCATTTCATATTCATCTGGTTGTTTCTGAGTGGAATCTTGATATTACCCAATCACTTCTTAAAGGAGCTAAGAAAACTTTAATTGACAAGGGTGTCGACCCAAAAAACATAAAATTATCAATGGTTCCTGGTAGTTTTGAGTTGATTTATGGATCAAAAAAAGCCCAAGAGGAAAATCCAAATGCCGTAATTGCAATAGGAAGCGTTATTCAAGGAGAGACTAAACATTTTGAATTTATTTGTAATTCTGTTGCTCAAGGAATTAAAGATCTCAACATAAATTCCGAAGTACCCGTGATTTTTTGCGTATTGACAGATGATAATTTAAATCAAGCCAAAGAACGCAGTGGAGGAAAATTTGGTAATAAAGGAGAAGAGGCTGCAATTGCTGCTATCAAAATGGCAAACTTTCATTCAAAACAAGCCTAAGTTTTTTTAACAAGAGTTTATAATTTTATAGGTTTCTTGTACATTTGAAATATGTTAAAATCGAATCTATTAAAACTTCGTAAAAACAGAAGATATAATTATACTCCGAGATACTTCAAAGGAAAAGATAAGGGGAATATTTATGAGTTTGACAATAAATTTTCAAAATATAGAGATACTCACAACAACAATGATTTTGGGCACCAATGGAATGAAGCTAGAGTTCAAATGCGCACCCGAAAAAATCACTCAATTTCCCTTAGGTTGTTAATTATTGTATTAATTCTTGTTTTAACTAGCCTATATATTCTTGATTTTGATTTAAGCATTTTTTCAGTAAAATAATCAATGATCCCTAGAATTTCTCTTTTACCAGATCACGTAGCCAATCAAATAGCAGCAGGAGAGGTAATTCAACGTCCTGCTTCTGTGGTTAAAGAGTTATTAGAAAATGCTGTTGATGCTAAAGCATCAACAATTCAATTGATTTTAAAGGATGCTGGTAAAACTCTAATTCAAGTTATTGATAATGGATTAGGTATGAATAAGTCAGATGTTAAATTAGCTTTTGAAAGACATGCAACATCAAAAATTAATATTGCTGAAGATTTATTTGCATTGAATACTAAAGGTTTTAGAGGTGAAGCTTTAGCTTCAATAGCTGCGATTTCAAATGTAGAAACTCACACAAGAACATCCGGTCAAGAGGTTTCACAGTGTATTAAAATTGAGGGTAGTAAAATAAAAGATCAAAGCTTATCAACCAAACCTCAGGGAACATCTATTGAAGTTAAAAATTTATTTTTCAATATTCCAGCAAGAAGAAACTTCCTAAAGTCAAATACTGTAGAACTCAGGCATATAATTGATGAATTTCAAAGAGTCGCTTTGGCTCACCCGGAAATAAACTTCCTTTTTTTTAATAATGGGAATGAGCTATTTGATTTGGAATTATCAAACTTTAGAAAAAGAATTGTTTCTATTTTTGGTTCTAAATGGAATAATCAACTCGTTCCAACCAAAGAGTCAACCTCATTAGCTAAATTAAACGGATTTGTTGTTAAACCAGAGTTTTCAAAAAAAACACGAGGGCAACAGTTTTTCTTTGTTAATAATCGTTTTATTAAAAGTCCATTCTTACATCATGCTGTGAATAGTGCATTTGACGGATTATTACGGCCAGGATACCACCCAGGATACTTTTTATATCTCAATGTTGATCCTAAAACAATAGATATAAATATACATCCTACCAAAACTGAAATTAAATTTGAGGAAGAGCAGAGCATCTATGCTATTCTACGTTCGGCCGTGAAACATAGCTTAGGAATTTTCCAAGTAATACCTACTTTAGATTTCAATCAAAATACAGATTTGGATATGCCGTATAATTTTAAGGAAAGAATACCTATAATTCCTCATATCGAAGTAGATTCAAGTTTTAATCCATTTAATGATCTATCTGTTTCTTCCCAAACAAAAAAATGACGAGAGAGAGGGATTACTTCCTGAAGTTAATTCAAATTCTGATTATCAGGATATTGAATCAGATAATATAATAAATGTTCCACAAAGCTCTCGGTTTTTTCAATTATTTTCTAAATACATCGTGTGCCCTTTGCAAACGAGTATACTGCTTATAGACCAAAGTCGAGCTCACCAGCGAATTTTATATGAGCGATTTTTAGCCTCTATTACAACAAAAACAAGTTTAAGCCAACAGTTACTATTCCCCTTTAGAAGTTGAATTAAATGGACAACAAATTGAAGAATTTAATCAGAATAAAGAAATTCTTTTAGCTTTGGGTTTTCAGATGGAATTAAAAAATAAAAAAAAGTTAGTTGTAGTAGGAAGTCCAGAGCACTGTCCACATTCAAAAATAGAATCGATAATCGAAAAATTACTTTCTGGAGAAAATTTACCTCAGTCTGTTGAGTATCTTAGTCAAGCTGATCAGATTGCAAAGACCTTGGCAAAGACATTGTCAATAAAATCTGGAGACATTTTAACCCCCTATTGAACAGCAAGTTCTTTTGGATGATTTTTTCGGCTGTAAAGAGACTAGTTTATCACCTTTTAATAGGTCAATATTTATTTCTTTAGAAAAGTCCGAAATAGAAAAAAAATTAAACTAATGCGTAATATAACTGAGACGGTAAAACATCTTTTGATTATCAATGCTATTTTTTTTGTAGCTTCTCTTTCCTTAGGGGATTTAGTTTATGATTTTTTTGCACTTCACTATCCCTCTAATCCAAAGTTTCAATACTGGCAACCTCTGACTCATATGTTTATGCATGGAGATTTTGGACACATATTTTTTAATATGTTTGGATTATATATGTTTGGTACTCCTATTGAACAAATGTGGGGTAGAAACAAATTTATTTTCTTCTATTTATCCACCGGGTTTGGAGCTGCCTTTTTGCAATTATTTATTTATTATTATCAAATTAGTGGTGTTACTGATCTTTTATTAGCAGAAGGTTTAAATAGTATAGGAATAAGAAATTTTTTTCAAACAAGTGATCTCTCTTATGAAATAGTAGAAAATATTGGACGAGATAAATTAATTTCAAGCTTATCTGCTTTTAACGGGGTTATGGTAGGTGCATCAGGAGCATTGTATGGGGTTTTAGTAGCATTTGCTTTTCTCTTTCCTAACGCCAGATTAATGCTTCTTTTTCCACCAATACCTGTAAAAGCAAAAATTCTTGTTCCAATATTGATTTTTGGAGATTTATTTTTTGGATTTACTTCATATTCAATTGGACCAATAGCACATTTTGCTCACATAGGTGGAGCAATAACAGGGTTGATTATGATCTGGTATTGGAAAAAAAATCAATTCAATAAAAATCGTTGGGATATATGACTTTCAAGGATCAATTTTACTATCGTATTCAAAAATTAAACAGTGCTGAAAAACTTATTTTAGTTAATATAGTATGTTTTATATTACCCTTATTCCTAAGAACATTTTTCTTTTTATTTAATCTCTCTTCTACTGACTTTTTCTATTGGTTCGAATTATCTGAGTCTTTAATAGATCTTGCCTTTAAACCATGGTCAATTCTTACGTATAGTTTTCTACATTCAGGCTTTTTCCATTTATTCTGGAATATGTATCTACTGTTTTTTTCTTCTAGATTATTTTTGAATTTATTTACTCCCAAAACTTTTTTTAATGTCTATTTTTTGGGAGTTTTAGTAGGAGGAGTTAGCTTCATTCTAAGCTATACTTTCTTTCCTGTTTTTGAAAATTCTTCCACTGCTATGATTGGTGCTTCTGCTGGTGTAATGGCTGTATTTATTTTTATGTCAACGTATTCTCCAAACTATGAAGTTCGTTTAATTTTATTTAATGTGGAACTTCGTTATTTGGGAGCGATATTTGTTCTGATTGATGTTGTTCAAATTCCATATGGCAACGCTGGTGGGCATCTTGCTCATATTGGTGGAGCAATTCTAGGTTTTTACTATGTTAAACAGCTCAAAAATGGAAAAGATATCGGTAAACCTTTCAGAATTTTAATTGACTTAGTGATCAATATTTTTAAAAAAAAGCCAAAAATTAGAGCTGTTTACAAAAAAGAAATAAATAAAAAGAAAAATCACAACACTTCTGTTAAAAGCATAAATCAAAAGCGAATAGACGATATATTAGATAAAATTAGCCTATCTGGTTATGAAAGTCTTACCCAAAATGAAAAAGACTTTTTATATAAATCAGGGAAGAACTAGAGGTGTAATATGGACAAAAAATCTTTTTTATTTCATTCAATTTTAACTATTAATATTCTTTTTCTTGTTCTTCAGCTAATTGCAATGGATATTTTCAATTTGGCTTTAAATTTTCCAATTCTTTCATTGGGAACTCCAGTATTATGTTGCATAAATGTAATTTTTACATTTTATTGGTTTTTACGTTTTAAATGGCCATTTTTTCTTTTTTTTATTGTTTTTGCAATAAGTTTTGAATCTTGGCAATCACTATATCAATTTAAATCTAATGGGATAACAACATCTAAAGGAATAACGTTAATGAGTTATAATGTTCGCTCGTTTAATCGTTATAATTGGTTAGACATAAAAGATATCCCGGGTTTAATTGATAATTATATTAAAAAAGTTAATCCTGATATAGTTTGTTTTCAGGAATATACATTAGAGACTGCACCATCATTTCAAAATTATCCATACAAAATATTTAGACCGTATGTTCCTAACGGTAAAATAGGATCTTCCATTATCTCTAAATATCCATTAGTGAATTCTAAATCAATGCCCTTCAAAGCTTCTTCAAATGGCGGAATGCAATCTGACGTCTTGATAAATCAAGATACATTACGTTTATATAATTTACATTTCGAATCTTTAAGAATAAATTCTAAAGACACTTTATTGTCCTCAAATTATTCTGAAAAATTTCGTTCAAAAATTAAAAATGTATTTGAAATTCAAAAACAACAAGTTTTTGAATTTAATTTTCTTTCTAATTCAAATAAATTCCCTGAAATAATTTGTACAGACTTAAATAATAATCCTTTTTCTGAGAGTTACAAAAATCTATCTAAAAATCGTATAGATGCTTTTAATCAAAAAGGCAGAGGTTTTGGATCAACATACCAATTTCCATTCTTTCCTTTGAGAATTGATTACATTTTTATTTCACCTGAAATTAGAGTATTAGATTTTATAACTCATGATATTGAACTTTCGGATCATAAGCCAATTTCTGCAAGGCTTCAGATATAAAAATTTTTATTTTCAGTAAAGTGTCTTCTTAAATAGTTAGAACTATTTGGTCCGAGGTTAAAAATAATATCAAGTATGCTAAGATTTGGAATAAAGCCATATTTTGATGCAAATACCTGAGGATAGCTTTCAAATTTGATTTTCAGTTTAATTTTTGGATCGATTAGTTTATCTATATATACATCGAAACCCTTTAGTGAACTAATTTTATATTCGAAAGATTCATCTATTAGAGCCATCACTTTTTCTATGATAGATAGATTAAATAAAAATAAGTTTTCTTTTTCTTCCTTGTAAAAAGGTGCAATCTCATGCTCATAAAATTCGAAATAAGGGGAGGATCGATATGCTGAACATATTGATTTCCAGTGTTGATTTTGCCAATCCATATCGTAGGCAATTTTTATTTTACTATCTATAGGCTTTTTCCCTTTTTTCCAATGCCGTATTGGAATAATTAAATTTAATTCCTTATTTGCTCCATAGATCACTGTTCTATTTCTGAATGTTTGCTTTTGATAAAATGTATCGCCTGAAAAAACAATGGATTTTTGTTGTAAAAGATTTGCAAAATATTTGACATTTGGAAAGTAAGCCGGACAAATTATCGGAATCATTCCTGTTATTTATTTTTTCTTTTTCGATAAAAAATAAATCCTTGCCATAGAATTAATATTGTTAAAAAATAAGGAAAATAAGAGCGTCTTTTTCCAGGACCGTCTACAGTAGTAAATACACGATCCCATCTAATTTTCCAGTTTTTTATTCCATCATTAATTCCCTTTATACTAAACCAAATGAATATAGGTTTACCAACAATATGGTCATCGGGAACAAAACCCCAAAACCTACTATCCTCTGATTTATGACGATTGTCACCCATCATCCAATAGTAGTCTTTTTTAAAAGTGTATTGTTCTGAATCAACACCATTTATTAAAATTTTAGAAGGTTTAATTTCAAGTTGATTTCCTTCATATTCATTTATGATTTTCTTATAAAGTGGAAGATTTTTATGATTTAATTTAATAGTCATTCCTTTTTTTGGAATCAATAATGGTCCAAAATTATCTTCATTCCAATTATAAGTTATCTTATTTGGAAAAAAAGTTTCATTGGGAACCTTAATTTTGTTAATTGATTGAATTACGCTGTCAATACCTGATATTTTCCTCAATATGGCAGACTCCTCAAGTGTCAAACTCATTTCTTTTTTTTGTTCCAATATCTCACTAACCCTCAACCCTGTCTTACGAATTACTTCTGGGGGTAGGCCTTTTGATGAGGTAATGACTTTAAAGTTTTCGACTGTATTTCCAATTCTACCAATTATATACGGTACAATTGTCTGATAAGAATTTTCAGTGATATTTTCAATTTTGTAGGTGCGATTAAAGTCTTCAAATCCCTTAAAGAGTAATTTTCGAGATGAAATACCTTTATTAGAATATGCATTAAAAGTGTATTGAACTTTAGCCCTTTCTGGAAGAATATTTTTTAATCCATTAGCATAAACAAAACCGTCTTTAATCTCAAGAGTATCCCCTGGGATACCGACGCATCTTTTGACGTAATTAGACTTTTTATCAATTGGTTTATCAACTCTTTTTTCACGTACAAAAAATTGGCGGACCGTATCTGCAGGCCAGCTAAATACAACTATATCATTGCGTTTAATCTTTTGGATGCTTGGTAGTCTCAAATATGGATATTGGGGATATTTAAGGTAAGAACGGATTTTAAATCCAGGGATAGTATCGTGAACCATAGGAGCAGATACAGCAGTCATTGGGACTCTTGCACCATAGTGAAATTTACTTACAAAAAGAAAATCTCCTATTAACAAAGATTTTTCTAAAGATCCTGTTGGTATAATGTAAGGCTGTATAATATAATTATGGAAAATTGTTGCAAGTACTACAGCCCATATTATAGAGCTTAGAGTTTCACCAAAACCTGTTCTAGGACGTAAACTTCGATTAGCAACATAAACTGTCTTATCACTATAATTTATTAAATATATATAAAAGCCAAAAGTTAATAAAACTAAAAAAGTGTCTTTAAATGTGTTTTTACCAAAACTTCGAATTGTCTCTACCCAAATTACAGCAAATAATATTAAATTAATGGTAGGAATAAAAAGAAGGATAACCCACCATTTAGGTCTTTTAATTATTCTCATTAAAACGATTGCGTTGTAAACAGGAATAATTGCATGCCATGTTTTAAAACCAGCAATCTTATAAAGTTTCCATGTTCCTAAAAAATGGACCACTTGGAGTATAAAAAAGAATAAAAGCCACTCGAATATTGTCATCTCTTGTTTTTATATCACCTTAAAGGTTGAAATCATTTTAGAGTTGATTAATTTTAAGTACATCGTCCATACTATAAATACCTTTCTTGTCAACTAACCATTCTGCAGCTACTATAGCTCCTAAAGCAAAACCATCTCGCTTAAAGGCTTTATGCTTTATACTGATTTCATCAATTTCTGAGTTATATCTTATGATATGAGTTCCAGGAACTTCACCTTCCCTTATAGTTTCAATAAACAAATTTTCTTCATCATCTTTATCCAATGTCCATTTTTTATAGTTAAAGTTCTTGATGATTTCCTTTGCTAAGGTGATTGCAGTCCCACTTGGAGAATCTAACTTATGTAAATGATGAATCTCTTTAACATCTGCCTTATAATTTTTTTTGTTTGGACCCATCAATTTAGCAAGTAAGCGATTAATTTTAAAAAATATATTAACTCCAATACTAAAATTAGAAGCATACAAAAAGGCTGTATTTTGGGTTTTACAAAAAGTGGTAATTTCTTCATAATTATTAAGCCACCCAGTAGTTCCGCAAACAACCGGTATCTTTTGTTTCATAGCGACTTTTATGTTTGATACTGCAGCTTCTGGGATACTAAAATTAATTGCAATATCAGCTAAGCTAAGATTGCCCTTTTCATAATCCTTATCAAGGATAAAAACAATTTCATGGTTTCTATCTATGGAATAACGTTCTATCGTTTTTCCCATTCTACCGTATCCTAATAATGCAATTTTCATAGATTTATTTAAAATTTAACAGCCAATTGTAAACCAGTAATCTCATTATCTATAATTATGTTTGGAGTAACGGATAGATCATCATTTACATTAAATTGCAATAAATGAGCACTTACATTTGCTTCTAAAATATTAAGCATATATGACGCTGCTGCTAAAATTATTGCAATATCACGATAGTTTTTGTGAAACTCCATTCCAAGAAGAAGTTGATCAGTTGTTATTGGAATTTCGGTTTCTAAATATTCATCATCGAAAAAACCATTTAATCTTCTTTTATATGCCGTTCTGTATGAGTTCATCTCTTTATTATTTATATCATAATAATATAATGAAGCACTAATAGCAGCGTAAATGATAGGTACTTTCCATCCTTTTCCCAGGAAAGCTTGACCTAAACCAGGTATAATTGCTGAATAAAAAGCAGCTTTAGAAGGGGTAAGAGGATCAGCAATTAACCTCTGGATTCTCGGTGAAAACCGTTGGTTTATTTGTATACTATCAGGCAGAGCAATTTTTTCAGGAGCATCATTAGTTTTTAATTCTTCTTGCCCTTTAACAGGAAGATAAAAAATTAAAATTATTAAATAAAGAGGTTTTAGATTAATCACCTTTGACTTTATTTAAAATATGTTGTAGTTCTTCTTGAGAGTCAAAATTAATTTTTAAAATTCCTTTTCCTTGTTTGTTTGATGAAACACTTACTGAAGTGCCTAATATTATTTTTAATTCTTCAGCTGCTTGATTTATGAAGGGTGATAAATAATTGTCAGATGATTTTGTTTTAGTATCTCTTAAATTTTTAACCAGGGACTCAACTCCTCGAACTGAAAGGCCTTTTTTTACAATTTTTTTATATAAATCTATTTGTAATTTTGAATCACTGATGTTCACCAATGCACGTCCGTGCCCCATTGTTATAAATTGATCTCTTATGCCTGTTTGAATAATGGGATCTAACTTTAATAATCGCATGTAATTAGCTATTGTTGAGCGTTTTTTTCCAACACGTTCACTAAGCTGGTCTTGGGTAAGTTTTATTTCATCTATAAGACGCTGGTAAGAAAGACCTATTTCTATGGGGTCTAGGTCTTGTCTTTGAATATTTTCAACCAAAGCCATTTCAAGAGAATCTTTGTCATCAGCAAGACGAACGTATGAGGGAATTGTTTTTAAACCCGCTAATTTTGATGCTCGCAAACGACGTTCCCCGGATACTAACTGGTATTTATTCCCTTTTATTTTGCGAACAGTAACAGGCTGTATGACGCCTAACTGTTTTATTGAGGTGCTTAGTTCTTTTATTGATTCCTCATTAAAATGTGTTCTCGGCTGGAATGGATTATTACTAATTTTTTCTATGGGTAAATCAACTATACTTCCTATAATCAATTCAGCATTATTGTCTCCTACGGATTCAATAATATGATCATCATTATTTAGTAATGCGGAAAGACCTCTCCCTAAAACTTTTTTTTGTTTTGATTTTCCCATTATTTCAGTTTATTTCTCTTTATAATTTCACTTGCTAAAGATAAATAGCTTTTTGCACCCCTACTAGACGCATCATAAGTAATTATGTCTTCTCCAAAACTCGGGGCTTCACTTAGTCGAATATTTCTTTGAATAATTGTTTTGAATACCATTTTACCAAAGTGCTTTTTAACCTCTTCAACTACTTGATTTGAAAGCCGTAAACGTGTGTCGTACATAGTCAGTAAAAGTCCTTCGATATCTAAATTTTCATTATGGATTTTCTGAACACTTTTAATTGTATTTAATAGTTTTCCTAATCCTTCTAAAGCAAAATATTCACACTGTATGGGAATAATAACTGCATCAGAACTGACAAGTGCGTTAAGTGTTATTAGCCCTAAAGATGGAGCGCAATCGATAATAATAAAATCATAATGATTCTGGACATCCGCCAATATCGTTTTTAGCATATATTCGCGAGCTTTTTTATCTACTAACTCAATTTCTGAGGCGACTAAATCAATATGGGACGGAATTAAATCTAAATTAGGACTGC
Organism: Flavobacteriaceae bacterium; assembly: GCA_045561915.1. GTDB lineage: Bacteria > Bacteroidota > Bacteroidia > Flavobacteriales > Flavobacteriaceae > MS024-2A. The sequence goes on along the minus strand of JBJKWV010000009.1, from coordinate 15,325 downwards.
CAGTTTCAATAATAGTTTCATTTGGATCTACGCTATGATCTAATAGTTGATAAGTCCCTTGCTTCACATTTCTAACATCAATACCTAAGCCAGATGTTGCATTTGCCTGTGGATCTGCATCAATAAGCAGAATCTTTTTTTCTAAAATCCCCAAAGCCGCAGAAAGGTTAACTGCAGTCGTAGTTTTTCCTACTCCACCTTTTTGATTTGCAATAGCAATAATTTTACCCATTTAAAAGTTTTAAATCATATAAAATTACAATTATTTAACTCCCCGGGAAAAGATTATTTTAACCATTTATTTGGTATACTTTCCATTATATTTTATTGAGATATTTTTTCTAATTCTCCGGTCTCAATTATAAAAATAGTTTCATTTTCTTTTTTATGACCATAATTTTCGCGCGCAAAACGTTCTAAACTGTCTTTATTTTGGAGTTGCTTAATAGTTTTTTTATCTGATGACATAATTAGCTTTAAAGCTTTCTTTTCTTGTTCTAGCCTTTCTATTTCTAGATTTAATTCTGAATGAATATTCCATGAATGGGTGTCTATAAAAAGCATCCATATTATAAATACAATTAAAATCCCTGCATAAACATAATAAGAACGTTTAAAGGATTTTATATATTTTATAATAAATGGTTTTTTCATTTTTCAAAAATGGATTTAGGAATATTTTCAACTTGAGAAGCATCTATAAAACCTTCATAATTGTTTCCCCATTGGTTAAGTATATAATTCATTACATCAGCAATTTCCTCATTATCAAGACCCTGGTAGGCCATGTAACCATCATAAACTTTCCCGTTTACAATAATTTCTCCTTTTAATCCATATTTCAAACCCGCAATTGAGAGATTAATATTTTTTAACAAATAGTCAGAAGACTTTAATGGTGGTATCAGATTGTCTCGACCTACTCCATTTACACCGTGGCAACGATAACAAAAATCATTATAAATTAATGATCCATTCGTAATGCTTTGAGCCTTGCTTTTTTGAGGTACTAAAAAAGACACTAATATCCCAAATCCAAAAAAATAAAAAAAAAAAAACAGCTTCATTTATTTGGGCATTATTTTTAAAATGCCTTTTCCTTCAACAGCAACATATAGATAGCCGTCTGGTCCTTCAGCTACATCTCTTACTCTCCCAATTTTGTCTAATATTTTTTCTCTTTTCACAATTTTTTTATTTTTTATTACAAGTCGTTCGAGATATTGAAATTTCAATGAACCAACAAATAAATTATCCTTCCAATTTTCATAAATATTTGAAGTTGAAAATGCCATTCCACTTGGAGCAATTGAGGGTACCCAATAATATATAGGTTGGGCCATATTTGGAGCAGAGGTTTTGTTAGTTATAATAGTTCCACTATAATTAATTCCGTATGTGATTTCAGGCCAACCATAATTAACACCTTTTTTTATTATATTAATTTCATCCCCTCCTCGAGGTCCATGTTCGTGCTCCCAAATTTGACCAGTTTTTGGATGAATTGTCATTCCTTGGGGATTGCGATGTCCATAAGAAAAAACAGCAGTTTTAGCTCCAGATTTTCCTACGAAAGGATTATCATTTGGAATAGATCCATCAAGGTTAAGACGGTAAATTTTACCTCCATCCTTTGTTATGTCTTGAGGATTTGTTTCACGTTCTCCACGATCACCAATACCAAAATAAACGTGACCTTTTTGATCGAAAACAATTCTTGATCCCCAATGTTGTGCCGTTTTTGTATTTGGTTTTGCTTTGTATAGAAGGGTGACATTACCTAAATCTGTGTTATTTAAAACAGCAGAATATAACGATGTATTCCCCCCTTTTTTGTCACCCTCAGTATTAGCACCTAAAGTCATATAAATTATTTTATTTTCTGAAAAGTTTGGATGTATGGCAACATCTAAAAGCCCACCTTGTCCTCTGAAATAGACAGGCGGTAATCCAGTAACTTCCTTTTTTTGTCCATTTTTAACATAGTATAGGGTTCCAGATTGTTCTGTGACAAGTAATTCATTTTTATTTATGAAATCCATACCCCAAGGGACGTCAATTTCATCAACGATTACTTCATAAGAGTAATTTATTTCTAGGGGATCCTCAATAAATGGTGGATTGTCTTGTGCGCATCCAAACTGAAGAATGAATAATGCAAGAATATTCAGAATCTTTTTTTTCATAAATAGAAGCTTTATTTATTTTTAAAATTAATTGAAAAATACCATTTATAATCATAAAAAAAAAGTGCTTTAGAATTTTATGATATGATTTTGTCGGGATGACAGGATTTGAACCTGCGACCCCACGCACCCCATGCGTGTGCGCTACCAGGCTGCGCCACATCCCGAATTAAAAGAGGATAATATTGTCGGGGTGGCAGGATTCGAACCTGCGACCTCCTGCTCCCAAAGCAGGCGCGATGACCGGGCTACGCTACACCCCGAAAAGTGTGCGCAAATATAACATTTAATAAAATCTCAACAAACCTGAAACAACCTTTATTGTGTTTTTTATTTTTTTCTTAATACTATTTAGAAAAAAACGCATATTTAAAATTTATAAAACACCAACTTTAGTTTCAAATGTAAATTTTTGAGAAAATTATTTTTTTAACATTTCAACAACATATTCAAATTTAAAAACTCCATACATTGTTCAAACATAAATTTTCATGTCAAAAAAACTAAAATATTATCAGCAAGTTTTGCAAAAGGTGAGTTTTGATGTACGTCTTTTTCGTAAAGAACTTAGAAAGGCTTACAGATATTTGACACCAAATGACTGTGAAATTCTTCGTGAATGGGTAAAAGAGTTTGTTAGCCAAAGAACTGAATTGCAAATCGCTTTATATTAATTTTAATCTATTTTGTAGGTGTTATCAATTGTATATTTTCAAATTGTATAGCTCCTCTTATAATCCCTTCTATTGACTCAGATAGCGCATCTATAATTGGCAGTCTTAACTGACTTTTGCTAAAGACCATACTTATTTCACGTGCAGGTTCTGGACTTTTAAAATGTCGTAAATTTTGAAAATTTTCTATTGAAAGGTTTCTTGTTTGTAGATAAGGTAGTAAGGTCATTCCCATTCCTTCGTTTGCGAGATGAATCAATGTTTCAAAACTACCGCTTTTTAAATCGAAAGATTTTGAAACTCTAGGTGTCTTACACAATTTTAAAATGTGATTTCTAAAACAATGTCCGTCCTCCAAAACCAAAACATCAATATTTTCAACATCTTGAGGTTCGATTTTATCTAATTTAGATAAGGCATGTGATTTAGGGACATAAGCTACAAATGGTTCGTAGTATAAAGGCTTTTCAATTAATTTTGGGTTGTCAAGAGGAGTAGCAGCTATTCCAGCGTCTAGCTTTCCTTGAGTTAATTTTTCTGTAATTGATATAGTGGTAGATTCTTCAATTTTTAAATTTACTGAAGGGTATTTTTTGATGAAGGTATTTAGAAACAAAGGAAGCAGAGTTGGCATTACTGTTGGAATTATTCCCAATTTGAAGTCACCTTTAACTTCGCCTTTCTCCATTGATACGATGTCATCCATTCGCTTTGCCTCCTCTATAATTTTTTTTGCTTGATTTAAAATTTTAGTCCCGATTTGAGTAAGGGCAATTGGCTTAGCATTTCGGTTAAAAAGCTTTACGCCTAATTCATCCTCAAGTTTTTGAACTTGCATACTGAGTGTTGGTTGCGTAACGAAACATTTTTCTGCAGCGAGTGTGAAGTTTCCCTGTTCTGCTACTGCTAATGTATATTCTAATTGTGTTAATGTCATAAACTATCATTTTTATAAATATAATAAGAAAATCTTATAATAGATTAAATAATTATGATTATTTGAAAGTTGTTATATGTGATTTATAACGAAAAACTATTCTAAAATAGAAATATTCATAAAAACATTTGTCAATGGTGTTTCCCTTTTATCAGTCCTTTGTTTGTTGATTTTATCAACTACTTCCATTCCGGTAATTACTTTACCAAATGCAGTATAAGAACCATCTAAATGATATGCTCCGGGGTTTTGTTGTACAATAAAAAACTCATAAGGAGACGCCAGTTTATGAGGATTTTGAATTTCACTACTTGGCATTGATATAACTCCTCTGTGATGCTTATATCCCTTATTTGTGTCTGGAGGAAGAAGATATTTACCAATTTCATTTCTTTTCTTTGAGGTCTCCTGTCTATCTGAATTGCCTCCTTGAATTATAAAATCAGGAACAACACGATGAAATGTAGTATTATTGAAATACCCTTTTTTAGTCAGATATATAAAGTTTGCCCTATGATATGGTGTATTTTTAAATAGTTTAATATCAATATTGCCAAATCGTGTTGATATTCGAACTTTATTTTCCAAATTCTCTTTTTGGTATTTGAAGAAAAATGGTATTGCATTCTTATCATTTAAAACAATACTTTTTTCTTTTTTCTCCTTCTTTTTTTCAATTTTAGGATTATGAGGTTTAACTTTTTTTGTTTTTATAATCGTGTCCTCAATAATTTCATTTTTCTTATTCTGCTTTCTATTAAAATCACATTGACATAAGAACAAAACTGAAAAAATATATAATATGACTACTTTTACTTCTCTCATGAATTATAAAAATTTTACGGATGCTTTTTCAAAAATAAATGATTTTCCTTTACCCGGTTTGAAAGCTCAACTTTTGGCAGCCCCATCAGATAGGCGAGATAAAATTGTCTCAATAAAGGGAATGGTAAAATCTGCAAAAAAGGCAGCTGTTTTACTTTATTGCTACCCTAAATCTGATATTATGCATCTTTCACTTATTAGGAGAACAAATTATATGGGAGTTCACTCAGGACAAATTAGTTTTCCTGGAGGAAAACCTGAGCCACAAGATAAAAAATTAGAAATCACAGCTCTTCGAGAGTGCAATGAAGAACTTGGGGTAAGAATATTAAATGACAATTTAGTTTCTTTAACACCAATATACATTCCACCAAGTAATTTTTTGGTTAATCCATACTTAACTTTTGATAATTTTTATCCTAATTTTAAATTAGATAAAAGAGAAGTTGCAGATCATATTCAGTTACCTTTATTTAAGCTATTGGAACTGAAAATTGAAAAAAGATTTTTAGATGAGGGTCCTCAAAAAGGCATTGAAGTTCCATGCTTTTATTATAAAAACAATTTGATATGGGGTGCAACAGCTATGATTTTATCTGAATTTAAAATTTTTTTAACTTCTATAAGTTCTAATTAATCATATCTTTAAATCGATTCTTTAAAAAGTATGTTTAAGAAAAACCCTTTTGGTCATTATCTGATACTGAAAAAATGGTTGATTAGATATTTGGGTTTTATGTCTCATCGTCGTTACAGAGGATTTAATCAGCTTCATATTGAGGGTTCTGAGATAATTAAAAATCTATCAGATAAAAACGTATTATTTATTTCAAATCATCAAACCTATTTTGCAGATGTAGTAGCTATGTTTCATGTTTTTAATGCAAGTTTAAGTGGTCGAATTGATAACATCAAAAATGTAGGTTATTTGTGGAGTCCCAAATTAAATATATACTATGTAGCAGCCAAAGAAACTATGAAAGCAGGATTGATTCCTCGAATACTTGCATATGCTGGATCAGTTTCAATTGAGCGAACATGGCGTGAGAGTGGCAAGGATGTCCAAAGACAAGTAAAAATGAGTGATATTTCCAATATTGGATTAGCACTTAATGATGGATGGGTTATTACATTTCCTCAAGGAACCACAAAGCCGTTTAAACCTGTTCGAAAGGGAACTGCCCATATCATTAAACACTATAAACCTGTTGTTGTTCCGATTGTGATCGATGGGTTTAGACGTTCCTTTGATAAAAAAGGTTTGATGATAAAAAAGCGTGGGATACTTCAATCTATGATTATAAAAAAACCTTTGGAATTTGATTATGAAAAAGATACTGTTCAAAATATCATGGAAAAAATTGAATATGCCATCGAACAGCATCCTTCATTTTTGAAGGTAATTCCTAAAGAAGAAATAGAAGCGAAGAAAAAACTTGACATTACACGTCAATGGGAGTTTTGAGTGCTTATGATTTTGTTCTTTCCGATAGAAAGCTTCCATAGACAATTTACAATTATAAATTATTTAAAATGATTGTTTTGTGATATTAAATTTTTAGTTTTATAACATGAAAAAGATATTAGTATTATTTATTGCTTTGATGTTTTCATCATGTAATAATTCAAATCAAATAACAATTACAAAACTTGAAGGATCTCCTTCCTATGCAAATTCTAAACTCAAAATTCAAGGTATAAACTTTGAAAATGAAAAACACGAATTCTCATTTGAGGTTAAAGATTATGAACTCGGCGCCCAAACACAGAACGATTTTAATTTTAAATTGGCAAATTCCAGAAAGGGACAACATATCCATTTCATTGTAAATAATAACCCCTACTCAGCACATTATACTGAAACTTTTACAAAACAATTAAAAGGTGAGAACAACGTAATACTCGCTTTTTTGTCAAGATCTCATCACGAATCAGTAAAAAATAAAGATGCTTTTATCCTTACACAAATTGGAAAAGGAGAGGAAATTGATTTGAATGATGAATTCCTTTTTTACAGTAGGCCTAAAGGAGTATACAAAGGAAAAGACACTGAAAAATTGTTATTAGATTTTTATCTAGTTAACACAAAAATTTCAGCTGATGGAAACAAAGTAAGGGCAACAATATTGGATTCCGAATTTATAATTGATGAATGGGCCCCGTATTATATAGAGGGTCTTCCCAAAGGCCAAATTTCAATAAAACTTGAACTTTTAGATGAAAAAGGAGATTTAATTGATTCTCCATTCAATCCTTCAATTAGAACAGTAACTCTTGAATAGTATACTTTATCATAATTATTTGTCTTATTAGATGATCTATTACAATAATAGTATGTCTTTGGTTTAATTTTTTACTTGGCAATAAATGTATTTACCATCTTAGCAAAAATTATTATTGAAATCAGTTATATACATATTAGCATCGATATTATTTTTATCCTGTTCAACTGTTTACAAAACCACAGAGTTCAACATATCCAGTATTCCTCTAGAACTAGATTATGAAAATAATGACAGTTGGGCAGTTCTTCCAAAAGTTTGGAATCCTTCATTAGAAGAAATTGTAGGAAAACCAAAGGAAAAAAATGCTGATGTTTTTTTCGTTTATCCAACACTATTGACCGATAAAAAAGACCCTAGTTGGAATGCCGATGTTAAAAAAGCCTCAATAAAAAAGGATATTTTAGAAAAAGCTGTTGCATACCAAGCATCTGCATGGGTGAAAGCAGCTAATTTGTATGTTCCTTACTATCGTCAGGCTCACTATAGAATTTTTGTAGAGCCATATTCATCACAAGGAAAAGGTGCTGGACTAATTGCTTATCAAGATGTTAGAAAGGCATTTAAATATTATTTAGAAAACTATAACAATTCAAAGCCTATAATAATTGCTGGGCATAGTCAAGGTGCAATTCATGCTTTAGGACTATTAAAAGAATTTTTTGATGGAAAACCTCTTCAGAAAAAGTTGATAGCTGCATATTTAGTTGGAACAAAAGTTAATTACGATGAATTTAAGTATATCCCACTGTTAGATAAACCGGAAGCAGTAGGTGGCTTTGTAAGTTGGAACACCTATAAAATCAATCATTTGCCTAAGTCATATGAAAAATGGTTTAAGGGTGGTGTTGTTTCTAATCCAATCAGTTGGGATGAAAATATTGAGGGAAGTAGTAAACTTCATTTAGGTGTATTGGCCTCTGATAAAAAGATTTATCCAAAAAGTCTTTCAGTAAGGAAGATTGATGGTATACTTTGGTCAACACTGCCCAAAGTAAAAAACAGATTTCTTCTCTCTTTTATTCGAAATTATCATTTTGCAGATATAAATCTTTTTTGGAAAGATATAGAAGAGAATGCAGTTTTAAGAACAAATAATTGGTTTAAAATAAATCAAAAATAATGATAGATCAAATTTTTGATGACTGCAAGAAACAACTAAAAGCAGCATTAAAACATAAGAAACACGCTTTTCGTTTTTTTACGTTAGCTACCCAAAATTCAGAAGGAAATAGTAATTTAAGAACGGTAGTGCTTCGTGATTTTGACAAAGAGAAACTATTCTTTACTATTTTTACTGATGCTCGCTCAAAAAAAGTGAAAGAGTTGAAGGAAAACAGTAATGCTCAGTTTTTATTTTATGATTCAAAACGAATGATCCAATTAATTTTCAACGTCAAAATGATTAAAATTGATTATGATGATTCGATTTATAATTCTCTTCCTGATTCAAGCAAAAAAGATTACTCAAGTGTTCAAATCCCAGGATCTAAAATAAAGGGTCCGGATCAAGTTTCTTACGATGATTCAAAAAAACACTTTATAAAAATAAATTTTAAATCTTTGAGATTAGAGTATCTAAGATTAAAGCGTCCCAATCATATTCGAGCTGTTTTCTATTCTAATAAATCATGGAAGGGTCAATTTTTAGCTCCTTAGAAAATTTGAAAAAATTTATTTTTCATTCAAGTAAGGTTTATAGTAAAAAGTTTGTAGTTATATTTATGTTCTAAAAAAAAGTAAATGAGTCCTAAGAAAAATACTTCAATTAAACGCAGAAATTTAATCAAAAATGGAATTGCCGCAAGTTCATTATTTATTGTTCCTCGTCACGTCCTTGGTGGAGTGGGTTTCACAGCGCCAAGTGATCAGCTTGCTTTGGCTGGCATTGGTGTAGGGGGCAAGGGTCAAGGTGATCTTCGAAATGCATCAGTTAATGGAAGAGAACGAGTAGTTGCACTATGTGATACAGATAATTCAGGTAAAAATGGAATTAAGAAAAGTATTGATCGTTTTTCTGACGCCAAATTTTATGATAATTTTAAAAAAATGCTGGATAAGGAAAAAGATATTGATGCTGTCACTATTTCAACTCCAGATCACACTCATGCAGTGGCTGCACATTATGCTATGGAGCGTGGGATTCATATTTATGTTCAAAAAACCTTTGACTCATAATATTTATGAAGCTCGTTTATTAACTGAAATGGCGCGTGAGAAGAAGGTAGTAACTCAAATGGGAAATCAAGGTGCATCTAATCCTGATCAGATCCAGATTCAAAAATGGATAAATGAAGGTATGATTGGTACTATTTCAAAAGTTAATGTTTGGACAAATCGTCCAGTATGGCCACAAGGAATACAAATGCCAAAACCCGATGCATCTCTAAAACCAGAGACTCTGAATTGGGATCAGTGGCTAGGCCCATCGGACGAAACTCCATTTGTTCCAAACATGCATCCTTTCAACTGGAGGGGTTGGTGGAATTTTGGAACAGGTGCATTAGGAGATATGGGATGCCACTTAATTGATATCCCTTTTAAGGCATTAGGGCTAAAGTATCCAACTGATGTTGAATGCAGTGTTGGGACAATTTTCACTAGGATGTGGAGTCCAGATTATTACCCTGAAGGATGTCCTCCGTCTTCATCGGTATCTATGCACTTTGATGCAACTGACAAAAACCCAAGTCAAATTCAAATGACCTGGTCTGATGGTGGAATAAAACCATTTCATCCTGATTTACTTCCCGCAGATGTAAGTATAGAAGATAATGGGGTGATAATGATTGGTGAAAAGGGAGTTATTACATGTGACTCTTATGGTAATGATCCAAAACTCTACATAAAAGGGGAAGAATTAATTAAAGGTGAGCGTGTGAGAGTTAGCGAGCCTGAATTTGGACACCAGCGTAAGTGGGTTGATGCCTGCAAAGCCGGATTTAATAGTCCAGAACATAATTCGCTTACTTCTTCCTTTGATTATTCAGGCCCTCTTACAGAGACAGTTTTAATGGGTAACATAGCTATTAGGAGTTATAATTTACAAGAGAAAAAAAGAGGGATCGAGACGGTCTACTTATATTGGTCGTAAGAAATTATTGTGGGATGGCAATAATATGAAAATACAAAACTTAGAAGCTGCAAACAAGTTTGTCACCAGAAGCTATAGAAAGGGATGGGAATTAACATAATTTAGCCAATTGAAAATTTTAGTAACAGGGGGTTTAGGGTATATTGGTTCGCATGTTACTGTTTTACTTTTAGAGAGTGGGGGTAGAAGTTTTATCGATTGATAATCTTGAAAATTCAAATATTGAAGTTTTAGATCGCATTAAAGAAATCACAGGAAAGACACCCGTTTTTGAACTTTTAGATCTTAAAGATAAAGATAGAACTCAAGACTTATTTAAAAAACATACTGACATTGACGGTGTAATACATTTTGCTGCTTATAAAGCTGTTGGTGAAAGTATATTAAAGCCTATTGAATATTACAAAAATAATATTGGAGGACTGTTAAATTTATTAGAACCATTATCACAATTTAATATTCCATTGATATTTAGCTCGTCATGTACAGTATATGGACAAGCATTAAAACTCCCTATAGATGAAAACGCACCGGTTCAAACAGCTACATCCCCTTACGGATCCACAAAACAAATTGGAGAACAGATAATAAAAGATTGTTGTCAGGTAAACAAAGATTTTAAGTCAATTATATTGCGTTATTTTAATCCTGTAGGAGCTCATCCTACATCTAAAATTGGTGAATATCCAAAAGGAATTCCTCAAAATTTAGTTCCTTTTTTGACTCAAGCAGTAATTGGAAAAAGATTGACCCTTGAAGTTTTTGGTAAGGATTATAATACTCCAGATGGCACTTGTATTCGTGATTACATTCATGTTATGGATTTAGCACAAGCTCACATAGAAAGTATTTATTATTTGATTTCTTCTAATCAGAATTTTTCTTATGAAACTTTTAATGTAGGAACTGGTAAAGGATCCAGTGTATTAGAAGTTATCAAAGCTTTTGAAAAAACTACAGGTGAATCTGTACCATATAAATTCTCTAAACCCAGAACTGGTGATACAACCTCAGCTTACGCAGATGTTAGAAAAATTCAAAATAAGATGGGATGGAAAGCAAAATATAGTCTCGAAGCGGCCTTGCAAAGCGCATGGAATTGGGAAAAAGAAATAGATAAAAATTCCCTAAAAACTTTATACATTGTAATGAGATAATATATTTTATAGTTATGAGTAAAAAATCTAAAATTAGCCGTCGAAATGCAATTAAAACTTTCGCTTTGGGATCTTCGACATTGGCTTTTCCAAAAATGAATCGTATGATCTCATCAAATTCTATAAAAGAACCATTAAAAGGAAATATTAATCAATCAGTATGTAAGTGGTGTTATGGGAAAATGCCATTAGAAAAATTAGCACAAGAAGCTAAGAAATTAGGGTTGGTAGGAATTGATCTTATAGGTGCAGAAGGATGGGATGTTTTAAAAAAATATGATTTAACTTCTACAATGTGTTATGGTGATTTAGAAGGCAAATTAACTCGAAGTCTAACTAATGGTTGGTGTGATAAGAAATTTCATAAGGATCTGATATTACATTATAAAAGACATATTAAGCTTGTTGCTGATGCAGGATGGACAAATTTAATTTGTTTTAGTGGTAACAGAAGAGGAATGAGTGATAGTCAAGGTTTAGATAACTGTATTGAAGGGTTAAGTCAAATTATTCCTATAGCTGAAGACCATGGAGTTATATTGCAGATGGAACTATTGAATTCAAAAATAAACCATCCTGATTACATGTGTGACAACTCCCCTTGGGGTGTAGCACTTTGCAAGGCTCTAGGATCTAGTAATTTTAAATTACTTTATGATATATATCATATGCAAATAATGGAAGGAGATTTAATACATACTATTCAAGAAAATCATGAATATTATGGACACTACCATACAGCTGGTGTACCAGGGAGAAATGAGCTAAACAAAAAACAGGAATTATACTATCCAGCTATTATGAAAGCAATTTATGAAACAGGTTTTAAAGGTGTAGTTGCTCAAGAATTTATCCCTCTTGATAGAACTAATGGCGGCATTAATTCCCTGAAAGCAGCTGTGGAAATATGTGATATTTAAAACACTTAATACTTGGCAGCTTTGCCATTAGTCGTTGTGTTTAAAATAAAAGTCCTGAGATCGTCATTTGCTTTTATTAGGTCTTCATTTCTAAGATACATCATGTGACCACTTCGGTATCCTTTAAAATAAAAACGATTCTTCATTTTACCGCTTGGGTCTACCTGCCACATAGTATATTTTGCATTAAAGTAAGTGGTTGCACCATCATAGTAACCAGATTGAAATAAAACTTTTAAATACGGATTTTCAGCCATTGCTCTTCTTAAATCATCACGTGTATTATCATCGTCATTATTCCAGGGGTGTACAGGCCCAAAAATATTATATTTAAGATCAGTTTTGAAATTTAATTCTTTTCTTATATAGTGATTAATTGCTGGTGTAAAAGAATGTTCCCAAGACCTTAATTCGGAGTTGTAGTCAGGACGAATTCCTACTTCTTTTTTGTCAATTCCTAAATATCTTGAATCTAATCTTCCAATGGTCATTCCCTTATCTCTCAGTAAATCTTTCCAGAAAAAATCGGTCTTAACATCCAGATTATTTTGAATTATAGATTTCTCTGAAAGACCTGAATAGCGAGCCATCGATAAAGCTATTGATTTAAGTTCTGCATCAGATATAAAACCTCCTTTACTCAATGCTGGAATTAACTTGTTAATTGTGAATTCTTCTACTTCAGGAAGTATCTCTGTTAAATCTTTTTGTTGTAGATCAGGATCTAATTGTTTATGATACCACGCAGCTGCTGTATAGTAAGGTAGATTTAATGCAGAGGAAACAGGTCCTCCTACTCGAATGACTTTATAATCAGCAGGAGAAACCATAATAACTCCATTAAGATACATCCATTGTCTTTCTTGCAGTTCAGCAGATAATCCCATTACACGCGTGCCGCCATAACTTTCGCCAATTAGATATTTTGGTGACTCCCAGCGTTGTTTTCTGCTTACAAAAGTATTTAGCCACTCTGCTAAGTATTCAATATCTTCATTAATTCCAAAAAACTTTTCTCTATCTGCCTTTTTCCCGTCGACTTTCAGGATTCTAGAATACGCTGTATTGACTGGATTAACAAAAACAATATCTGCAATATCTAAAATGGAATTAGGATTATTTTTATATCCATAAGGTTGGGTAGGGTAACCTTCCTCGTCAATTTTTAAAATTTTTGGACCAGTATAAGCAAGATGCATCCAAACCGATGCTGATCCAGGCCCTCCATTAAATGAAAAAATAAGAGGTCGTTCATTTACATTTTTAATATCAGTTCTTTTGTAATAAGTATAGAATAGACTAGCAATAGGGTTGCCATCAATATCCCAAACAGGTTGTGTTCCAGTTTGAGCTTGATAGCTTATTTTCTCACCTTTAATGGTTGTGGTGTGATTTGTAATTACTATAGTATCAACAGGTAATTCTCTTTTTTGTGAGTGAGAAATAAAAGAAATACATAAGGCTATGATAGTAATGATTTTTTTCATCATTTATTTTATAAAAAAACCCCCCTATGATAAGGGAGGTTTTAATTAATCAATTAAGATAATTTAATTAACCTTTACATTTGCACTTCGGTTAATATTTGCTCTTCTGTTATCTGCTCTTCCTCTAGCAGTTTTATTATTTCCAACAGGCTTTGATTCACCAAAACCAACAGTTGATAATCTTTCATCAGCAACACCTTTTTCTAAGAGATATTCTTTTACTGATTCAGCCCGTTTTTCAGAAAGTTTTTGATTGTATGTTTCACTTCCATCGCTAGATGCGTGACCCTCTACAGTGATTGAGGCTGATTCATATTGACTTAACAATCCAATGACTTTATCAAGGATTTCCTTATCTCCTGAGTCTAATTTACTACTACTAGCCTTGAACAGAATTCTATTTTCACTACTATTTATGAAATTAATCAAATCTGTTGGTTCTGCTGCACAGCCATTATTTTCAGTGATACCAGCAACATCAGGACATGCGTCGTCTTTATCGGGGATACCATCACCATCTCTATCAGCCCATGGACATCCTTGATTATCCGGATCTCCTACAGTCTCAGGACATCGATCAACATTATCAGCAACTCCGTCACCATCAGAATCAGGACAGCCGTTCATTTCGGCTTTTCCAGCTTTGTTTGGGCATGCATCGTCGATATCAGATACGCCATCTCCGTCTGCATCAGGACAACCTTGTAATTCTTCCGAACCGGCTTCTTCTGGACATCTATCTTTAGTGTCAGGAATTCCATCACCATCAGTATCAGGGCAGCCATTAAATTCTTTTAAACCTGGAATATCTGGGCATTCATCTTTTTTATCAGGAACACCATCTCCATCAGCATCTCCTGCACCAAAATTATAGCTTAACCCAATAATATGTTGTAAGTGATTATAAGAATCAGGGGTTTCCGCTGTTCCTCTATAGGATGTACTTAAATTAACATTGAGTTGGTCTCCAAGAGGTATGTTAACTCCGATACCTCCAAAAGTTGTTCTTCCACTCTCCCCAGATGGGAAGGCTCCTTCTTTATCGTCACCATCTGCAAATCTGCTTAATCCGTAACCTGCAAAAAGATATGGGACTACGTTTCCTTCGCTTAAATTAAATCTTAAAACTCCATCTAGATACGAATAATCTAAGTCTACATTATCTTGTGGACTGGCACTTCCAAGGCCATACTGGATTCCAACAGATAAGCCAGAACTTATATATCTGGATAAGCTCAATGCTGGCGCACCAAAGTTTAAGCCAGATTCAACATTATCTCCCTGAAGATTAATTAAATCAACACCAACTGCTATAGCCCAAGGATTCTCGCTCGTTTGGCCATTAATAGCAATACCGAAAAGAAATAAAAAACTAAGAAATAGTTGCTTTAGGTGATTCATGAGTATAGATTTAGTAATTCAAATATAATATTTTAAGGCTTATTTCTATATATATTTGTATAAATCTTTTGATATTTAGTAGATAAATAACTGACATTTTGGGGAAAAAGTTAGAAGTTTAATTTTTAAACTCAAAGTTTTAATTTTAAAGTAAATGCAACAAAGAAAAAAATATAAATAATTATAAAATGAAAAAAAGAGATTTTTTAAAAACATCTGCTGCAGTAGCAACAACAACTTTACTTCCTTCTTCACTTTTGGCTTCATTAACAAAAAACAATACTAGATTAAGAACTGCTCATATTGGCATTGGTGGAATGGGGGCTGCAGATTTAGCCTCAATAGCTTCTCATAAGTCGGTA
>JBJKWV010000008.1:0-31202 GCA_045561915.1 Flavobacteriaceae bacterium | reverse complement strand
GATATATGAGAATTTGAACGATCTCCAGGTTTGTATTCTCCTAGATATCCTCCAAGACTGACAGCATATAAGAATCCTAATTCTTTTGAAACAACTTTTGATCCCATATTGGGTCCAATTGTTTGAGTTAAACTAACAACATTACCTTGATCATCAGCTGTTGTAAGATGGGTTGTATGTCCAATAGAAGCAGTCCAAGATTCTGGAATATTATTAGAGGTATTATCTACAAAACTTAAGTTATCCTTTTGAATTTTCGTCGCCCATATCCTTGCCTGATCATAATCTAAGATTTTAGTCAATGAATCAGGATTTTGTAGGTGGCTTCTGTAGGTGTAAGCTAAAGCTGTAGCAGAATTAAACTGTTTTGCCCAAGATTCTTCAGAATTTGGTTTAGAAAGTTGATCCATAATCTGGAGTATTTGTATAGTTATCGCACCATATGATGGTAAGCCTAAAGAGTAAATATCCGTGTCTTGAAAAACCCCTTTTAGAACCTCTGAATCTAAAGCATTGTAATTTTTTAAATCTTCTAATTCAATAGCCCCACCATTAGCTTGAATATCTTTCACCATTTTTATAGCAACTTCACCTTCATAAAATCCTGCCTTCCCTTTTACTGCAATTTGTTTTAATGTATTTGCTAATGTTTTTTGAATAACTAAATCTCCTGCTTGATAGGAATCTCCATTTTCATTAAGAAAATGAATTTTTGTACCCTCAAATTCCTTAAAAATATTTTTGGCACTTTGTTGTCTTGTAGCTTCTAAAGGTAATATTCGGTATCCTTCTTCAGCGAACCTAATTGAAGGAGCCATAACTTTTTCCAATGCTAAACTACCGTTATCCCCATGTAATTTAAGTAACCCAGCTACTACACCAGGTATTCCAATAGTCTTATATCCATAAGAATATTCATCCTTTGTGGGTCTGTATCCTCTTGGAACTTGTGTTGAAGCATCAACACCACCAACTTCTCCAGTTTCTTTATGATAGATAGCTTGGAGTCGACCTCCTATACCACTCATGCTTGGTTCAACTACAGCTAGGGTGAATGCCGCAGCAACAGCAGCATCAAAAGCATTCCCATTTTGTTCAAACATTTCTTTGCCTGCCAAAGAGGCTAAAGGATGAGCTGAAGCAATTGCATTATTATGTATGTTTTTATTACTAACGTTACAAGAAGTTACAAGAATTAAAAACAGTGTAAGTCCTATAAAGCTTGATTTTGATTTCATAATTTAAACTTAATAAAAATGTCTTTATAAATATTATTTAAAACTTCATAAAAAAAAACCACCTCAAATGAGGTGGTTTTTAATCATAATAAGAATTTATTAATATTTAATTCTTATCCCAACTATTCCTAGGAGTGAATAGAGTTGATCCAGCTGGAACATTTGGGTTAAAAAGAGCTTCATCTCCTGAATAATTCCATCTAACAGGGAGTTGTGATCCCGATGTAGGAGTTAAATTAGGGAAATCATTTCTTCTTAAGTCATTAAATACTTCTGGCTGAACAAACATAGCGATATATTTTTGAGTTAAAATATGATCTTCTAAATCTAGGCTTGCAGCACCAGGATTAACTGAATTTTGAGAAACATATGCACTATACTCTGCATTACCAAGACCAGTTTCACTAAATGAAGCTTCAATACCGCTTAAATATGCAGCCTCCATTTCAGCTGAACTTCCATTGGTTCTACTAAGACATTCAGCAATAATAAACTGAATTTCTCTGTATGATATATATGCTTGTTCATAATTAGGTATCATATATGGGTGACTTGTAATAAAAGTTTGATCCCATTTAGCTAACCTATCTGTATCATTTAGTCCAGTCATCAAAGCTCTTAGAGTTGGATGAAATTCAATATCACCAGTACGGCCATCATTAAATCTCCACCAACCAGCTTGCTGTGTTGTTCCAAATGTATATGCCATATTATCAGCCCTTGAAGCAAAAGATGATTTAGCAGCAGAAAGTGCGCTTGCATAGTCACCGAGGTGCATATGAGCTCTAGCTTTTATTGCATTTGCAGCTTTTATCCAAGCGCTAGTGTTACCACCATAAATAACATCATCTCCTCCAACTGCAAATCCACCATCACTGCCGTTAAGCAAGCTTGTAGCGGAACTCAAAAGGTTAAAGATTTCTGTATATATACCAGCCTGAGCATCAAATGTAGGATTGATTTCCTCAATTCCTAAAGCAGCAGTGGAATATGGAATATCTCCCCACCACGAAGTCATATCTAATAATGCGGCAGCTTTTTGAACTTGACCTATACCAGCATAGTGGTTGTAGCCATCTTCAAGAGCGTCGGCAATCATAGAATTAACCTCAACTAATATATCTTCATAATATATATCCCAAACAGTATTAAATCTTACTGGTTGCAATCCTGAATAATCATTAAATGACGACCACTGTCTAGCAACTCCCTCAGTTTGCTGTGCAAACATAGAATTTACTCTTGAAGTTTGTCCCCCATAAACATCCATATGCCTGATTTGAATACTTGGTAATACAGCATTTAATGTTACAGAACTTGGATTATTTGGATCTAAATTTATGTCATCAGCAATAAAACTTTCACAAGCAGTAAAGAGTAGGACACAAAAAGTAATTTTTATAAAATTTTCTATCTTTTTCATGATTTATAGATTTAAATTTAATTTAAACATTACAGATCTAGTAGAAGGCATGTTAAAATAATCAACACCTTGACCATTTCCTACACCTGTTAAAGATGTTTCTGGATCTACACCATTATAATCGGTAGAATACCATAAATTTCTTCCCACTACACTTATGTTTCCGCTATCAATAAAATCGATGCCTATCTTAGACATTGGAATGTCATAACCAAGGCTAACTTCACGAAGTCTTAACCATCCACCATCTTGAACAAATTGCTCCCAAACGGAACCAAAACCTCCAACTGAAGATTGATAGTAATATTGATCCCTAACAACAGGAATATCATTTGGTGAACCATCTGACTTAACACCTACAATTGGTGTAGGAGCTTCAGTCCTAGTTTCAGCAGTTAGTTGAGATCTTCCAAAGAAAGACAGAGCCCAAGCAACACCATTTAACATGTCACCGCCTTCTCTCCAATCAAATAGGAATCCTACATTAACAGGTCCAATTTTCATATTGTTATTCCAACCCAAGACAAAGTCTGGATTTGGATCTCCAATAGCTCTCTGAACTGGATCTACTGCTTGGAATCCATACTCGTTTGAAGAAGGGTTATCATTTATAACAACGTCTCCTTCAGGAATATTAAGACCATCGTCATTAGGTCCTCCAGAACCTGTTCTTAAATAAGTCCCACCTACTACGGCACCATACTGGTTTCCAGCAATAAGGTAAGATCCTGCACTAGAAAATCCAGCCAAGAAAAGTTTATCTAATCCAGGGGCAAGCTCCTCAACAATATTTTCACTACTTGTGAAATTTATTTGGGAATTCCATGTGAAATTATCTGATTGAGCGATTCCTAAGTTTAACGTAGCTTCAATTCCTTTACCAGTCATTCTTCCTGAATTCAACCAAACGTTATTATATCCAGTTGATGCAGGTAAAGAGGCATTAAGAATTGCATCGGTCATTTTTCTTTGATAATAAGCGACATCTAAGCCAATTCTATTATTTAAGAATCTTAAATCAATACCAAACTCAATTTCTTCAGTTAACTCTGATTTCAATTCACTGTTTCCTAAGATACTGTCAATCTCAAATCCTGTCACACCTTGTATAGGGAATGATAGTGAGTCACCCCAACCATCTCCTACAGATGTAATTCCGTAACCTGAAGTAGTTAAATATGAAAAAGGTGGAGGTCCACCTACTTGTGCCCATGAGGCTCTAATTTTAGCAAAACTTAAAACATCGCTTTGAGGTAATAATTCGCTCAAAAGAAATGATAATGATGCAGCTGGATATAAAAACGAATAATCAGCTGATTTAAATTGAGTACCTGGTACACCTAATCTTGAATCATAATCTTGTCTTGCAGATAAAGTTAAATAGAACGTACTATTGTAGTCTAATTCAACTTGTCCTACTAGTCCCATTTGAGTGTTTTGCAATAAACCTTCCCCTCCTGAGATATTAGAAGCATTAGCAAGATTTACAAACCCTTGAAAGGCAAAATCAGATCCAAATGTAGATAGTGAAGTTCTTTGATATGAAAAAGCGTTTCCACTCAAAAGATAATTAAAGTTTAAATTTTCAGCAATTTCATCTCCACCAGTAATATTTATGATTGCATCATAAAGATAGGTAGTAAATTGATTGTGCTGAGCTGCACCTGTTGAACGAGTTCGTGACCCTTTTTCAAAATTTTGTTTACGAATATCACTAGTAAAGTCAGCTCCAATAATTAGTGAAGCATTAAACCAGTTATTCATATTATAGTCTGCTTTAAAACTTCCAAATATACGGTTAGTAGTTTCATTTCCTAAAGCATTATTAACAATCCAATAAGGATTATCATATCCTCCACCACCTCTATAGTTTCTTTGTCTACCATTAGCGAAAATATATGAAGAAGGACTATCAACAGCATTTTCAGGACTGAATCCATTTGCATTATCAAATGAAATTGGAGTTCTGTAAAGACCTAAAAGAAGTCCAGAAGTGTTAGACCCTTGCTGAATTCTTTGATAATCAGAACGCGTAAAATTCAATGTAGTCTGAATATTTAATTTATCACTAGCCTTCAATGTTCCCGCTAAACGGAATGTTTTTCTTCCATACTCTTCGTTAGGAACAATACCTTCATTAGTTAAGTATGAAGTAGAAAAGAAATAAGTTGCTTTTTCAGTACCACCAGAAAGACTTAAGTTGTTTAAAGATTGTATAGCATCTCTAAAGAATCCTCTATAGTTATCTTGATAGTTATTAGCAGGAGTTCCGTTTCCAGTACCTCTTGTCACTAAAAATCCATTTTTATCCCAAATAAAGTTTCCATCTCCATCAAAATCACTTGCTGAAGGTGCTTCAGGGTGATTTCTATCTGTTGAATATTCTAAATCTGTTATTCTTGGTCCATATGAACTAGACTCACCAGTTCCAGGAGATCTCCAATAACGAGTTCTATTAGACCTACTTCTATTTCTACCTTGTGCAAATTCATTTTGAAGATCAAACGTTGTTGACATCCAATCTACACCAGTTGAGTGGGTATAAGATACTTTCATATCACCCTCAGAACCTTTTTTTGTTTGAATAACAATAACTCCAGGAGCACCAGCTGTACCATATAGTGCAGTTGCTGCAGCACCTTTAAGAATGTTAATAGTCTCAATATCGTCATTGTTTAAGTCCATTAAACGGTTAGAGGTTGCAGTTCCTGCAGTACTCCCCTGGGCATTTAATGTTTCGTTATTGGTAATAATACCGTCAATTACAATAAGTGGCTGGTTGTTACCAATCATTGAGGTTACACCTCGAATTAAGATCCTAGAACCACCACCAGCTGAACCAGCTGATCTTGTAACTTGAATACCGGCAGCTTTACCTACCAAAGCATCTAAAGCACTGTTAGATCCAGAATTAACAATGTCGTCACTGTCAACTGTTTGAATCGAATATCCAAGAGCTTTTGATTCTCTTTTAATACCCAATGATGTAACTACTACTTCATCTAACTCATTTCCTAGAGCCAATGAAACAGAATAATTGTCAGCATCACCAACTGTAATGTTAGTATCACTGTAACCAACAAAACTTACAACAAGCACCTCGCCTGTTGAAGCTTCAATAGAAAAGTTACCATCAAAGTCTGTTGTAACACCTCTGTTAGTATCTTGAACTATAACAGTTGCTCCAGGAAGAGGTATTCCAGCATCGTCTGAGACAGTACCAGAAATCGATCTCTGCTGAGCAAAGGCTACAGTTGAAATGATTGCTAACAAAAATGATAATAAAATTTTGATTCTCATTATGTTAATTTTAGTTAATAATTGTTTTTTGGCAATTCTTAAAATTTTGCCAATAGTGCGTAAAAATAACATTTTTTTAACAATTCATACCTTATAATATATATATTATTAAAAATTATGTTAATTTTCCCTTTAACAGCTATAGTTCAAACAATAAATTTCAAGTATGAAACAAACTTTTCTAATAATTTTTTGTTGCATTTTGACTATGCATCAAATCGATTTAAAAGCACAACGAAAAAAAAATAAAAAACAAAATAATATTTCATTTTCGGACTCTTTGTATAGCTCAATTCAATGGCGATTAATTGGACCATTTAGAGGTGGTCGAGCAGGAACTGTTGCTGGTGTTGCAAATGATCCTAATGTGTATTATATGGGAACAGCTGGAGGCGGTGCCTGGAAAACTGAAGACTCAGGAAATACCTGGTATTCAATATCAGACGGATATTTTGGCGGGTCTATTGGAGCAGTAGCGGTTTCAGAATCTGATCCTAATATAATTTACATAGGAGAAGGAGAACAAACCTTGCGAGGAAACGTTTCATCAGGAAATGGTTTATGGAAGAGTTTAGATGCTGGCAAAAGCTGGAGTTTTATTGGCTTAGAAGGCACTGAACACATATCAAGAATACGAATCCATCCTAAAAATCCGAATATAGTTTACGTTGCTGCTATAGGAAATTTATGGAAGCCTAATGAGAATCGTGGTGTTTTTAGGTCAACTGATGGAGGGGATACATGGGATAAGATTCTTTATGAAAGTGATAAGGCAGGTGCTGGAGATTTAATAATCGATCCGAATAATTCAAGGATAATTTATGCATCTACCTGGGAAATGAAAAGAAATGGTTTCAGGATGGATAGCGGGGGTAATGATAGTAAACTTTTCAAAAGTTTTGATGGAGGAAATTCATGGATTAACATCACAAGTAATTCTGGTCTTCCAGCCGGTCCTTGGGGGATTGTTGGAATCACAGTTTCCCCTGTTGACTCAAATCGTATTTGGACAATAATAGAAGCTGCTGACGGGGGAGTTTTTCGTTCTGATGATGCAGGTGTAACATGGAAAAAAGTTAACGAAAACAGAGCTCTAAGGCAAAGGGCATGGTATTATAGTAGAATTTATGCTGATTCACAAAACAAGGATAAAGTATATGTAATGAATGTTAGCTACGGCGTATCAACTGATGGTGGAAAATCATTTACTCTCAAAAATGCTCCCCATGGAGATCACCATGATTTGTGGATAGATCCTAATAACAATAATCGTATGATAATTGCTGATGATGGTGGAGCGCAAATTTCAAATGATGGTGGCAACAATTGGACAACATATTACAACCAACCTACTGCACAATTCTATAGAGTAACTACAGATAATCATTTTCCTTATAGAATTTATGGTGCTCAACAAGACAACACAACTGTAAGAATATCTCATCGAAGTTCAGGATCTAGTATTAGTGAAAGAGATTGGGAAACTACAGCCGGTGGTGAAAGCGCTCATTTAGCTCCAGACCCAACAAATAATAATATTGTTTATGGAGGTACTTACAAAGGATATATGATGCGGAAAGATCACCAAACAGACCAAACGCGTTCTGTTAATATTTGGCCTGATAATCCTGCTGGTTCAGGTGCAGAAGTAATGAAATATAGATTTAATTGGAATTTCCCAGTAAAGTTTAGTATCCACGACTCTAAGAAACTTTATGCAGGATCTAACTTTTTACATTTAACTACTAATGAAGGTCAATCATGGAAAACAATATCTCCAGATCTAACAAGAGGGATTCCTGAAACAATAAAATCATCTGGTGGACCAATTACTCAAGATAATACAGGGGCAGAGTTTTATTCAAATATATTCGCTATTAATGAATCTCCTGTTGAAGAAGGGGTTATTTGGGTTGGAAGTGATGATGGCTTAATTCATGTAAGTAAAAATGACGGAGAAACATGGGAAAATGTTACCCCCCCAGCATCTATTAGCCCTAAATTAAATATGATAAATAGCATAGACCCTAGTCCTTTTAAAAAAGGAACTGCTTATGTGGCTGCTACATCGTATAAATTTGGTGACTATACACCATACCTCTATAAAACAGAGAATTATGGAGAAACTTGGTCATTAATAACTAAAGGAATTCCTAAAAATTATTATACTAGAGTAATTCGCTCAGATAAAACTCGCGAGGGGCTTCTTTATGCTGGAACTGAATGGGGAATGTTCATATCATTTGACGATGGGAATAGCTGGAAATCTTTCCAATTGAATTTACCTATAAGTTCAATTAGAGATTTGCATGTAAAAGAAAATCATTTGATTGCAGCAACACATGGAAGAAGTTTTTGGATGATTGATGATTTATCTACTTTACATCAATTAAATAATAGCTTAGATCTTCAAGATTTTCATCTCTTCGAACCAAACAGTGCATATCGTTTGAGTCAATCAAACGAGAGTAAGAATACAAACTATAGATTAGTTGGCAAGAATCATCCAAATGGAGCTATTCTACATTTCTACATAAATAAATTAAAAGAAGGTGATAAGATTAGTTTAGAAATAAAGGAAAAAAATGGCAAACTAATACAACGGTTCTCAAATACCGCAACTACAAATAGTCTTAATCCTGAGGCAGATTTACCTTTAAATGTCAAATCTGGCTCAAACAGACTAGTTTGGAATATGAGATATCCTGGGTTTAAAGAATTTGATGGTATGGTATTTTATTCTTCACCAAATATTGGTCCGAAAGCAATCCCAGGAGAGTATACAATAAGTCTTAGTTATAATGGTCGTAATAAAGACCAAACTCTTCAAATAATAAAAGATCCTAGGCTTACAAATACTGATCAAGATTATAAAAATCAATTTGATTTTTTAATAAATGTTAGGGATCAAGTAAGCAGAGCAAACTCTACGATTATAAAAATTCATGAGGTGCAAAAAGATTTGGATTACTTAAAAAATAAAAGTGAAATAACTGATGAGATAAAGGATTACATACATCGATTTGAAAAAGAACTTGATGTAATTGAGAATAAAATTCACATGACAAAAAATCAAAGCCGCCAAGACCCGCTAAATTATGGTATTCGAATTAATAATAGAATTGCTTTCTTATTAGCTGATTCTCAGCGTGGTGATTACCCACCAACAAATCAAGCAGTTGAATTTTTTGCTGAGATATCAGAAGAGTTAAATCAACAAATTAAAGCTTTAAATAATTTAATAGAAGTCAACCTTCCTGAGCTTAATAAAATGATTTCAAATAATAAAATTGAAATATTCTCGATGAGAAACCCTTAGTTTATAATTATTTTAAGATAATATTTTAAAGGTTAATCATCTATTTTACTTGGAAAATAAAGTGGTGGATATTTTAAATGAAAATTTGTAATTGTTTGAAAAAAGTTTGCAAATTCTAGAATCTTATCCTCCTCATATAAGTTACCTAAAAAACTTATACTAGTTGGATGATTTTGATTGTCAAAACCTGTAGGAACACACACCACAGGATGTCCAGTTAAATTTGATGTCATCAATTGGCGACCACCAAAAGTTGGACTAATCAAAACATCAAATTTATTCATCAGGTTGTGCATTTCTTCTATTAATTCTCCTCTAAATCTGTTTGCTTGCAAATACTCCACTGCAGGAATAAATCGCGACTGTCTAAGACTATTGGCTCTAGATTTTTGGTGTTGCTGTACCATTTTATCAACTCCCCCGTTCCTGACTAATTCATCAAAAAACGCGCCTGATTCAGCCCTTAAAATGATATCAAAAACATTATGTGGAAAGTTTTTCGGAAGTTCAATTGGAATTGGATTTATACCATTTTCTTTAAGTGTTTTTAATGCTTTACGAAGATTATCTCCACTATCTGTACTGTCCATATCGATCAGATTTTTAAGATATCCTACTTTATATTTTTTTGGTTTTGCTTTAAGATTAAAAAGGAAAGGGGCGTCTACAGATGTTTGATCCAAGGGATCTTTTCCTTCTATAGCCTCAAATACCATTGCACAACCAATTGCAGAACGGCACATTGGGCCAATCTTATCCATAGACCATGATAAACTCATAACTCCGTTTCTACTGACCCTTCCATATGTAGGTCTCAAACCTGTGATTCCATTTCGAGTACTGGGTGATGTTATTGAACCCAAAGTTTCTGTTCCAATAGAAAACCCCACAAGTCCTGCTGCTGTGGCTGAACCAGGACCAGCAGAAGAGCCACTTGCGCCTTGTTTTGGATCCCAAGGATTTCTTGTTTTCCCGCCAAACCAAACGTCACCTCGAGCTAACGATCCAGTCACTAATTTGGCAACAAGTACTGCCCCAGAATCTTCTAAACGTTTCGCTACTGTAGCTGTCTCTTCGATAATTTGGTTTTTAAACGGGGCAGATCCCCAAGTAGTAGGATATCCCTTAACTGAGAAAAGGTCTTTCAGACCATACGGAATTCCATGCAAAGGACCTAGGTAAACTCCAGCTTCTAAAAGACTGTCTGCTCTTCTTGCATGACTAAGTGCAAGCTTTTCTGTAAGGGTTATAACGCATAAAAGGGTTCGGTCATGCTCCTTAAGACGTTTTAGATAAAGCTGAGTTAATTCCAAAGAAGTTATCTTTCGCTGTCTTATGAGAGAATTAAGCTGTGGAATAGTATAAAAAGCAATATCCTCCATTCTCTTTGGAATTTCAAGATTAATAAGATCTCCATAATTGGAATTTCCATTTACTTTTTTGGGAATCTCAAATTTAATAGGATGAGGATTAAATTGTAAACTTGGAAAGCGCTGATAATTTAAAGAATATGATCTCATGCTGTCATATCCTTTTCGATTACGGATTAAATAAGGATGTAATGTGTCTAGATAATTTTTACTAAACTTCAGTCCAATTATTTTTTGACTTTTTTTAAGATCATTTTTGGAGAAAAATCTTTTCTTCGCAGAAGTACATGATAAAAGAAATGAAAATGTTAAGCAATAAAAAGCTAGCTTCATAAAATCTATTACAAAATTGGAATAAATGACTTATAAATATAGGGTTTTACTTTTAGACAAAACAACAGATAATTTAGACGCTTTTTAATTTTGGAATCATTGACTAAGGCAAGTAAAATCAATAAAAATTTTTCAAAAAAACATACATCCTGTTAATTCAATTATTTCGCCAGTATCAACAATATCTTTAGAATAATTTTTATCTGAAGGATGAAAAATAAATTCTTGACCTTCCGTATTTGAAAAATGAAGTAAACTATCAATTACTTCATATTTATAGGTTATGGTATATTCAATATCGTCACTAGTCCCATAATAATCATAATCAAACCATAAAACATCCCACCCATCTTTTGTAATTTTTATGTTCCATTTTTTTTCATCTGAACTATTTTCACCTGTTCTCCACCCTCTACAATATGAAACATCATTTTTAATATTAAATAGGGATATAAAATATATATCGTTTAAAAATTGTATATCCGAAAAATCACTATAATAATTTTCAGTATCTGCCCAAAATGTACCATCATATTTTGCTAAAAACTCACAACCCTTTCTCCCCCATCCATTGGGATTACAAAAATTTGTATAACTGCGTGTAGCTACAGGAAGTTGTTGGCCACTTGCGAATGTAGCAGGGTCTGTGTTTTTTGTATTATACTGGACTATATCTGCTTTTAAACAGGAAAATATTAAAATACTTAAAAACGTTACAAATATTTTTTTCAATGGCCTATGGTTATATGTAAAAGTAAGAATAAGATGCTAAATTTTTATATTGATATACCTGAGTTTTATAAAATTTTAATTACAAAAACATGCACCCTTCTAATTCAATTATTTCATCTGTGTCGATTAATCCTTTTGAGTAATTTTTATCTGATGGATGGAAAATAAATGATTGATCTTCAGAGTTTGAAAAATGGAGTAAACCATCAATTACTTCATATTTATAAGTTATAGTATATTCAATTTCTTGGCTTGTTCCATAATAATCAAAATCAAACCATAAAACATCTTCTTCAGCACTTTTGAAAGTTATATTCCATTTTATTCCATCATATAT
Source organism: Flavobacteriaceae bacterium (assembly GCA_045561915.1). Lineage (GTDB taxonomy): Bacteria > Bacteroidota > Bacteroidia > Flavobacteriales > Flavobacteriaceae > MS024-2A. The sequence continues at coordinate 19,150 of JBJKWV010000008.1, read as the reverse complement.
ATTTTCATCTCTTTTCCACCCTTTACAATATGAAACTTCATTATCAATGTTAAAGAAGGATATAAACACAGGACCATGAAATTCAAATTTTATATCTGAAAAGTCACTGTAATAGTTTTCTGTATCTGCCCACATTGTTTCATCATATTTATTTAAAAATAAGCCGGGTCTAAATACATTATATTGACGTTGTAAACGATTAACTTGATATCCGCTTACTTTGGTAAAAGGGTCTAGATTCCAAGTCTCATATTGTCTAATATCAGTTTTAAAACAAGAAGACAATGAAATACATAGCAATGCTATAAATGACTTTTTCATTGATTTATAGTTATCAGTAAAAGTAAGTATTTGATGTTAAACATAAAAAATTGTTAAACCAAAGTTTTATAAAATTATACTTACTAATAAGAGGCTGAAATTAATATCACTTATATTTTAGTCTATTCTAATCCGTAAAAAGTACATCCTTCTGTTACAACTATTTTTCCAGTATCAATAAAATCTTTTGAGTAGTTTTTTTTAGAAGGATGAAAGATAAATTCTTGACCATCTGTATTTGAAAAATGTAGTAAACTATCAATTACTTCATATTTATAGGTTATAGAATATTGGATTTCATTACTAGTCCCGTAATAATCATAATCAAACCAGAACTCATCCCACTCATCTTTTTTGATCTTTATATCCCATTTTACCCCATCTGTAGTATTTTCTCCTTTTTTCCATCCTTTGCAATATGAAATATCTCTATCAATGTTAAAGAAGGATATAAATCTTGCAAAGTTTGAAAATTGAATATCTGAAAAATCGCTATAATAATTATCTTTATCTGCCCACAATGTACCATCATATTTAAATAAAAATTTACAAGTCTTTGGGGCTTTGCAGAATTCTGTATAATTTCTTGATACTGTGGGAAATTGTTGTCCATTATGCATTGTCCAAGGGTCTGTATTTGCAGTCTGAGATTGTACTATGTTATTTTTTAAACAAGAAAAAATTATAAGCACTAAAAATAGTAAAAGACATTTTTTCATAATTCTGAAAACGTACATCCTTCTAATTGAATTATTTCCCCCGTATCAATAAAATCTTCTGAATAATTTTTTCCCGAAAGACTAAAAATAAAATTTTGATCATCAGAACTTGAAAAGTGGAGTAAACTATCAATTACTTCATATTTATAAAGTATAGAATATTCGATTTCATTACTAGTCCCATAATAATCATAATCAAACCAAAACTTATCCTCTTCATCTCTTTTGATATCTATATTCCATTTTATTCCATCATTAGTGTTTTCGCCTGGTCTCCATCCTTTGCAATATGAAACATCTTTATCAATTTTAAAGAAGGATATAAAATATATACCATTTAAAAATTGAATGTCTGGATAATCACTATAATAATTTTCTGTATCTGTCCATATTGTATTATCATACTTACGTAAAAATCGACAAAACTTTCTTCCAAGACCTGCTGGATTACAGACTATTAACTTGTCGTCTCCTCCACCTAAACCACCATATTGAAGTCCACTTGCATCTCTTGGTGCATTAGTATTTCTCTTCCCGTATTGTACTATATCACTTTTCATACAAGAGCAGATAACAAAGAAGAATAATAGTAAAAACACTTTTTTCACAATTGTAAAAATAAACTATCATTTATTTCAATTATTTTATCCTTATCAAATAAACCTATAGAGCTATTATAACTCATAAAATGACTGAGAAATAAACTATTATATTAATATTTTATATTGACTTTCGTAGTCTACTAGAACTAAAGAATATTTATAATAAAAAAAGATAATTTTTATTAAATTTTAGGTAATATTAATATGGCCTCATAAGATTTGTAAGAAAATTTAAATAAATGATTGATAAATACAGGTTTTTGGATTTATACAAAACAACAGAATCAGTTAAACATTCATTTATCTGGAAATCAATGTCTAAGGGAAACAAAGTCAATGATGAATTGTTCAATATTTACATTGCCTTAATAAAACATAAACTGATCGATACAAAAACAGCCAAATCAGAATTTCAAAATGCCTTTCGGGGTTTGGAATTAAAGAATATTAAAAAAAAAATAAATTGGACTGGTTCTTTTAGATTATTGATATACTTCTTTACAAGATTATCACATAGACAACATATCATTTCCAAGACGAACGACCAATGGAAAACGCTTGAAAAAACATTCCTTTGGAACAAAAAACCAATTAATCCAAAAATATGCGCAAATGTATATTCTAATCTTTATACATCTTACTCGGAACCAAAAGATGCTATTATAATTGAAGACATCTTAAGAAAATTATTTTGAACTTAAATTAATTTATCTTTCAAAAATATTGAATTAGCAAAATTATCAGTTTGTTTGAATATGAAAAGAAGAGATTTTATCGAAAACACACTAGCAATTGGAAGTTTAACATCTGTAATTCCTATCTCGCAACTCTACTCAAATGTTCAAAGAAAACTCTCACATCAAAATAAAAAATCAAACTATGATGTTATTGTTATTGGAGTCGGTAGTATGGGATCTTCCACTTGCTATCAAATTGCTAAACAAGGTTATAGTGTGCTTGGTCTTGAGCAGTTTGATATACCTCATGAAATGGGATCACACGGTGGGCAAAGTAGAATTATACGGAAAGCATATTTTGAACACCCAAATTATGTTCCCCTTTTAGAAAGAGCTTATGAAAATTGGAAATCCCTCGAACAGGAAGTTAGTAATCAAATTTATTTTAAAACAGGGCTGCTATATTTCGGCCCTAGTAAACACCCATTAATAACTGGAACTCAAAAATCAGCAAAAAAATATAATATTCAGGTTAATGAGTTTAATCGAAAAGAACAAATAGATAAGTTTCCGCAGTTTAAAATACCTAATGATTACAGTAATTTAATAGAAGTTGATGCTGGCTTTGTTACTCCAGAAAGAGCAATATTAACCTACACTAAACAGGCTCTAAAACATAAAGCTACAATACATATAAACGAAAAAACACTTCAATGGTCAAAAAAAGATGGAGTCATACAGGTGAAGACTAACAAACAAACATATTATTGTAAAAAGTTGGTGTTAACAGCTGGTGCATGGAACTCTAAATTTTCTAACCTGCAAAATCTAGAGGTAACTAGACAAGTAATGTTTTGGGCAAAACCAAGAAATATAAATATGTTTAATTTGAATAAATTTCCATGTTGGACCTATGCAGACACTACAAATAAAGGTATTTATTATGGCTTTCCTAATTTATCAAATTCATCTTTTGGTGAGCCACCAGGAATCAAATTTGCACATCATACAAAGGGGACCTTAACAGATTCTGATGCAGTAAATAAAAATATATCTAAAGATGAACAAAGAACAATTATTGAAACTATTAGAAAATTTATTCCAGAAGGCATAGATTCAATAAGTAGTATCAAAACTTGTCTATATACCTATAGTCCTGATGAAGATTTTATTTTAGATTTCTATAATAAAAACAAGGATGTTGTCATCGGAGCAGGATTTAGTGGTCATGGGTTCAAATTTGCAAGTGTGATTGGTGAAATTATTGCAGAATTAGTTATTAAAGGAAAAAGTATTCACCCAATAAATTTTCTAAAATCTAATCGTTTTAATGGATAGTCATTTATCAATTATTTTACTAATTGGTTCTGATTAACTTTAGACTATAGGAAGGGAGTGATATTTTATCTTCACCCGTTCCATCATCAGCTGATGGAGTGGTGAAATGAATAGTTTTGTCTGATACATTTACAAAAATACTTACAATTCTCCCATCATTAGCTTTCCAAGCAGCTCTTTGCAAAGCAGATATGGTAATATCTGATGGGTTATTTTCCCCCCACTCCCAATCTGCAGTGATATTTGGGATATTCCCTTCTACAATAGGTGGTTCTAACATTTGACCGTCAACAAAATAGTCAATCAATTTATAACGAGTTTGAGCCATTCTTCTTAGGAACTCTGCAGGCTTTTTCTCTTTAAGGATTTTTGGACTAATCCAACCGATTTGTTCACCGAAAACCAATTGCTGACCAGCGCGCATAATTAGGGCTTTATGTTTATTAGGACCAACAGGATTATTACGACCGAAAATTGATATCCGACCTCCATATATGGCAGAATAAATTGGTTTTTGATCCTGGAACTGAAAGTTCCAGCTCAAAAGTCCATCTAATAAGTGATTATACGGTTCGGCTGTTGACTCACTGGTAAGAAAAGCTCCTTCAGGCATTTCCTCACGTATGGCTGAAAGTAATTTGTAATACCCCTGGTCTAGCCACCATGAACCTCCTCCAAGAGGGTGTCCATGGGTTGAATCCATGCATAATTTAGGAGAAGCTGCACTGATCTGGTCTAAATAGACTCCTGAGGTGCCTGATTTTTTTTGTAGCCTTAAAACAATCTCCTTAATTTTATTCTGCCAGATTTGGGTGACAGGATTCATTACTGCATTACGTACACCATTTCCGTAATCCTCGATGTAAGGTTCTCCTTTTTCATTCTTAGTGACAGCTTTGATTCCCTCTGTTTTAAAATCGTCAAGGTCAGCATCCCACAAACGGCCATTTATATAAGGCATAACTCGGACACCTGCATCCTCTAAATCACGTACAGCTTTGACAAATCCATCTTTTGCAGGAAAAAAATGTGGATAATCATTATCGAAGGGAATTTTATGCCATACGTACCAGTGAAAACCTATTGGTACTCCCATAAATTTAGCAAACTCTAAGACTTCTTGCACAAGAGTAGCTAGATCACCACCTGTTTCATGTTGTACCCAGACGGCTATATCTTGAATTCGAGATGGACGATTATTTGGAGCTGGAGGCCACCAGGGAGCTTGCTCCTTAACCCACGCCTGATAAATCATAGCTGCCTCATACCAGTCACCCTTAATGGAACCAAGAACTACTTTTCCAGGTAGTTTATAGCCATTGTCATCAAGACCCATGTTGGGAGCAGGCCAGTTGAATTGAAAACTAACTTTTTCCTCATCAGTGCTAGTAGATATAGTCTTTACACTTCCAGTTGGGTCATGGCTAGCAACATAGAGTCCTCCTTTCTTATCATACAATCCAAGCATCTGATAAGTAGCTCTCCAGTTCGGATAAACCTCACTATAATTAATACCTCTGGCATAAGGTGACTGAGATGCCACACCTGAAGCCTTGGGATAATGGAGTACATTGTCTTCAGGGATTTCACCAATAGGTCCCGCCTTGATTGAAGGAAACTCACTTTCCAAAAGAGAAAGCCCCTTCTCTGGTAATCTCGTTTCCAGTGACCAATGTGTTAGATTGTTATTAAATTCTATCTCACAAACGACAGAGAGACCCTTTAATTTTAAATCCTTAGGATCATTAAAATTTAAGGTCAGTAATGATAAATTATCATTTTTATCCCATTGAATTTTAGTCGCATTCCAGCTTGACTCATTATTGAGTCTTATTGAGTCTTTTTTGCTAGATAGGATAAGTTTGAATATTGAGGTATTGGAACTATTCAGCAACTCAATGCCACGTTGAAGATCAAATAGGCTGACAAAATTTATACCGTTTTCTGTTCTGTCTAGGCCAATTCCAATAATTTCATTGTGGTAAAGATGAATACCATTATTTCGGTCCTTGAACCATTCTACTGATTTCTCGAGAGGGAGAGTTGACTTATTAGTGTTTGAAAGTTTGTTAAGAATAAGTGCTTTTTCTTTAGTATCGATCTTAGAATCAAAGTCACTCTCAAGGATTGTAAATAGCCACCGTCTAACCTGTTCTTGAGATAGATTTGCCTTTTTTAATTCTATATAATTGGTGGGCTTATAATAGGTAAATCTTGAATTCGAAAATAATGATGAATATGAAAATATTAATATTATAAACCTGAACTTTAGGATAGTTTTCATTTTTGATAATTCTTCTTCAATTGAAAAATTGAATAGATAATTTTAATTATAGATATAAAGAATAAACTCTATTTCCAATTTCTAGGACATTTCAAATTAATAATGCACAAACTATTCGAAAAATTGAATGATTTGATTATTAATAAAATCTGCATCCTCTTTTGCAAAACCAGCTCCTGCAATATGTCCCCATAAAGATGGGATTATTTTGAGATTTACTTTAGGAATCAATTTTGCTTCATTTTTTAATGCATCAATATGAAAATACATGTCAGTTTCGCTTGGCATATATAATACATCTGCTTTTATTGATCCAAGAGCTTTTTTATAATCACCACTAAATCCAGGTGTATTTCCTACATTATTATTTTGCCAAGTTCTTGCTAAAGCTATCAGGTTATTTGCATCCCAGGTTAACACAAATTCTTCAAACCAATTAATTACCTCATCAATATTTTTTAGTCCCATTTCTTTATATAGCTCTTTACGAAACCATTCTTGAGACCATCCCCAACTTGACCAATGAGCTCCTCCGGCTCTGAGTCCTTTTTCAGGTTGTAAGTTATAATTCCCGTTATCAAATGATGAATCTGCTTCTATAGCAGATATAAAACCTTCAAGCCTAACTACACCATGAGGATATTCAACTGCTGATCCAGCAATTCCAACAATTTTTTCCATAAAATCAGGATAACTAACACCCCATTGAAAGGCTTGTTGTGCGCCCATTGAAAAACCAACAACTCCTTTAATTTTTTTTACTTTAAAAACCTCTGTAATTAATCTATAGCCTGCGTGAATGTTGTCTCTAATGGAAATTAGCGGGAAATTAGGACCATTAAATGGAGCCTTAGTATTACTAGGCGAACTGGACAATCCATTTTGAAACATGTCAGTTGCAACAATAAAATATTTATCGGGATCTAATGCTTTGCCAGATTTTATAAGATAATCAAATCCATGGTGATCACCAAGATAAGCTGATGGGACTAATATGAGATTGTCCATTGTTTTATTTAGTTTACCGTGAGTCACATAAGAAAGCTTGGCATCAGGTAAGGTTTTTCCACTTTCAAGTTTAAAATCTCCAAGCCTGAAAATCTTGTGATTACCATTTGCAAATAATAATGAGGACAAAGCAAGGAATATTGCTACAAAGCTATTTTTCATTTTAATTGATTTATAGTTAGCAAAGCGCTAATATATAAAACTCCGCAATATCTCAATTCTGTATTTTTTTTCTGAACTTAATCAAGAGGATATGCCGATGATATAAAAAAACCCTCCGCTTGAAAGTTTTCTCTTAATGTCTATAAGTTCCATCTGGTAATATGGTTGGTATATTATAAATGGGATTTGTTAAGAGCGTAAATATAGCAGTATCAGTGTCCTCAACTTTTTGCCTTGTATTTAATCTCCATTCATTATCAATTTCATTCAGTCTGTTTTCCTGTGCTCCTAATATTGAGGTAATCGCCCAATACAAATACTCAATAGTTTGACAACTTGCATAGTCACAAGTTTGGTCGTCATACGAATACCAAGCATTAGCTGGATAAAGATTAGGGATTGTTATAAACTGACCTCCTCTTGCAATATCCATAGCATTTGCTAAATCTGAACCAACATGCTGTCCAAAGGCATTTGGGTAGGCTGCTGAATGTCCTGCACTGTTAATTATATGAAGTACCTCTTCCAATGAAGCGTCAAATTCACCCATTCTCCCATTAGAAACAAAGTTTGGATGTGTTTCATCATTTCCTAAATCTTGTCCTTCTCTACCACTTGGTGGTTCGATATTATCTAGGTCGCTTTCGTTTTTCCACATTACCATAAATACCTTGTTTTCAAGCATTTTATCCAAAACTAATTGGTCATCTACTGTTCCATCTTCATCATTATCAAGATACTGTGCCATTACATTAGCGGCGTGTAGGAGTTTAGTGTCTTCTACTGATGAAACTGCATAAATATCTATACCAAAAACAACCACTTTTCGGTTAAAACTTGAAAATCCGTTGTCAGAATGAGCAACTATGGTGAAGTTCGGGTCATTACCTGCATTAATCAGCTCTGCTGTTTTAGTATCTTCTATACAAGACGGAAAAAATGTAATACTAAATAAAAAGATTAGGCGTAAAAAAGGATTTATCATTTTAAGAATGTTCATATCTCAAATCTACAGACAATTAATTACATATCAGATCTCAACCCCGTATCCCAATAGAAAAACCATTTTCTAAAACCCATGGCCATGTGTTTGGATTAATGCTGGATGGAAACTTTTAGCTTTTAAATATAATTTCATAGTCCACATCTTTACCAATGTGCTTGGTTACATACTTGCATACCGCTTCACTATCATAGATTGGTAACCCACCTAGTATTGATTTCAGAAAACTTTTTAATTTCAAAGAGCCAAATAATTAGTAATCAGCTAAGCTTATAACAAGATTTTTCTATATTAACAGCTTATTAGCCATAAACCAATTAAAATGAGACACTCAATTGTATTAATACTATTGCCGTTTTTTATACATAGTCAACAATATCGTTCTTCCAACTTTGGAAGTAGTGACATAGAAAGGACAAACACAAGAAATAGATTAAGTGAGAAAATAAAATCAAATATTATTGGCTCAAAATTTTATCACGATAAGTTCATATCAACAACGGTAAATGGAAAAGAAATTAAAGTTAAGTATGATGCTCTAGATGATTATATGCGCTCACAGATTGGACCTAATCTTTTTTCTTTTCCTAAAAACGAAATTTTACTTTTAGATAATAGTGAATCTTGGATTACATATAATAATAGTTGGTATAGAATATTATACAAAAAAGATGGTTTTACTTATTTATTAAAGCCAATTGCTAAATTTTATAAAGCAACAAAAGGGAATGGTTATATAGAAAATACTCCCCCTGAATTTAAAATACAAAATGAATTTTATTCTTTAAAAGATGATAACATCATTTTATTAAAAAGAAAAGAGATAAAAAAACTTGGCTTAAAAAAAATACTTGAAACTTAATAAGTAATCCATTATCAATATCTTAGTGCATTATTAATCATAAATCAATTAAAATGAAAAAACTATTTACACTACTTCTATTGTTTGTAAGTATCTCTTTAAGTGCTCAAGCATCTCAAATCTATTCAATGCATATTGTAAGAGTTGAGGGAGATCTTGAAGCCTTTGAAACAGTTCAAAAAACGTATATGCAAAAAGTCGCTCAAAATGCTGTTAATAAAGGGGACATCTCTTTTTGGGCCTTTTTAAAAAGAGTAACAATGGACAATATTGATGATGAAGAAAGAAAAAATTATCTGTTTGTTCAATCTAATTCAGATGTAGAAGCCATTCTGAGTGCGAGGAACCAATGGTGGAATAATGCAAGTTCCCTTTTAACAAAAGAAGAACAAGCAATTGTGGGAGAATTAAGCTCAAAATTTACTTGGACTTCTGACTCGAGACATATTTTTAAAGATGAAGTAAGTATTCAAAAAGGTATGGGAAAATACATTCAATTTAATTTTGCAAGTCCTAAAAACCTAGCTGGATTTATTTCTGAAAACAAAACACTTTGGAAAAACTATTTTTCAAAAAATATGTCTAAAATAGGAATGGTTAATTGGGGTGTTGGTAGAAAAATTGCTCCAACCGGAATGAATACATCAAGCGTATCTACTTGGGATATGTTTGACAGCCTTGAAGATTTAATGAAATATAGAGTTGGATTTGAACTCCCTTCCGATGTTGCAAAAAAATCTAAAATGGGTTCTTATAATCCAGATGGTTGGAAATATTCTCCAATTTTTAATGTAATTACTTTTGCTGCTTCAGCTCAATAGATTTCTTTAATCCTAATAACTTAAAACCTTCAGCTAAAACTGGGGGTTTTTTTATATCATTTGCATATTTTCATTAAGTTCAGGAAGTAATATACGGAGTAGAGATATTGTAGATTTAAGAAATCAATAAGGGCTCCTATGAGGCTATAACTTTTGGCTAATAGGACACTAAAACGGACACCAAAAAAACAAACCCCCACTAATAGCAGGGGTTTACAAAGGATTAAGCGGAGAGACAGGGATTCGAACCCTGGCAACGCTTGCGCGTTGACAGATTAGCAATCTGCTCCATTACCACTCTGGCACCTCTCCAAAATTGGAAGGTAAAAATAGTAGTTCCTACTTAAGTAAACAATCTTTTTTTGGATATTATTCTGGATACTCAACACGTAGCTGATAGACATTGATTAGTTTTTTGAATAATACATTTTTGACAGTTTCAATCTCAGAAAAAGTAATATCAGAAGAATTGAATTGCTGCTCTGACATTTTTCCATCAATAATTTTATCTACAAACTGTTGAAGCTGTTTTATATCTGGATTCTTCAAACTTTTTGATGCTGCCTCTACAGCATCTGCCATCATCAAAATTGCAGTTTCTTTTGAAAAAGGCCTAGGACCTTTATATCGAAAGTCCTCTATATTAAGCTCATCTGGATAAAGCTCTTCTTGTTTTTTGTAAAAAAAGTAAACTAATGAAGTACCGTGATGAGTTTCAATAAAATCGACTACCAGGTTTGGAAGATTATGTTTTTTAGCAATTTTAATCCCTTCACTCACATGATCAATTATAATATTTGCACTTTCCTTTGGAGAGAGTCTTTCGTGAGGAGAAAAGCCAGTTGTTTGATTCTCTGAAAAATACATTGGAGCAGTAAGTTTTCCAATATCGTGATACAGAGCACCAACACGAACTAGAAGAGAGTTTGCGCCTATTTCATTTGCCGCAGCCTCTGCTATATTTGCTACTTGTAAAGAATGATGAAAAGTTCCAGGAGCTTTATCAGATAATTCCTTGAGTAAAATTGAATTTGTGTCTGTCATTTCTAATAAAGAAACATCAGAAACTAATCTAAAAACCCTTTCATATATGTAAATCAATGGTTGAACAAAAAGCATAAGCAATCCGTTTAGGACAAATAAAGCAAGTGGGGTAAAACTAATTTTTAATATACTACCCTCCTGTATAGTAGTAAAAGCAATATATCCTATCAAATAAACCAAAACTATTTGACCTACAGATATAAATAAATTTGCTCTCCTATATAATTGAGCCACTGATTGAATTGTAATAATTCCCGCAGTGATCTGTAAAAAAACAAATTCAAAACTATTTGGCACAATAAAGCCAAGTAATAAGACAGTTAAAACATGGGTAAACAAACCAAGTCGTGCATCAAAAAAAGCTTTTATAATTAGTGGCAGAATACAAATTGGTACTGCAAAAACATAATCCGTATTGAAGTTTACGGTTAATGTTACCGCACTGATGACTGTCAAGATGTTAAAAAAAATGAATGTTAATTTTCTATTATCCTCATAGATTTTATATCTATAAGTAAAAAGAAAAAGTAAAAGTAAAGTGAAAATTAATATAATAAGTATTGAATACCCTACTTGAATCCAAACAAAGTTTTTGTCATCTTTTTGCAGAGTAAACTCATTTCGTAATGAATTAAGTTTTTCAAAAGTATCTTCATTTACTACCTCTCCCTTTGCAACAATAAATTCACCAGAAGCCACAAAACCTCTTGATCTTGAAATATTTTGAAGTGCTTGTTGTTTTGAAGTTTCATAAAAATTTCTGTTGATACTTACGTTTGGGGTTATAATTTCAAAGAATAAATCTTTATAGATGTCTTCATATTTATCAAGTTCTGAATCTTCTAATTTATCTGATATAAATTCAAATAAAGTTTCTGATTTAAATAATTTACCAATACTTATTGGTATTTCTGATTGCCCTTGAATCAAAAGAATGTCAGAATTACCTTTATGATTGAAGTTTGGAGGTAAAACTCCATAATAATATATTTCTTCGAGGAGCTGTTGACCATAAGTATATAAACTGTCAATATCTTGGGGGTTATCTACATTATTAAAAAAACGGGGAAACTCCTCAGAATATTTGGTGATTATTTGATCTTTTATTTTTTGATCAGCATTCAAATAAGATTTTAAATTACTAAGAACTTCTTCCTGGTCATTATTAAATTCTATCTCTGATTTTAAAATAGAAAAATCAAAAGGTGAATAAAAGTCTGGATATTGCCAAACTCTACCTTTTTGGAATTCGTATTTAAATTGACCTCCAAGAGGAAAAATATAAAGGATCAAAATTGAACTTGTAAGAATAAGTAAGGATTTATAAAATAAACCCTTTTTTGCAGTAACGTATTCCCAGATAAACTTCAAAAATTTTTTTATTAAAATTACATAAACTTATTCTCTTCTTAGCTATTTGCATAATGTAAACATATGTGGCTTTAAAATTCTTACTTTTGTTTTTTAAAAAAATTTCAAATCTTTTGAAAAATTAATTTTGGAATACGGCATTTGTAATTTGAGTATTGCCCCGATGCGAAATGAAAATTCACATAAAAGTGAATTAATTTCCCAACTATTATATGGTGATTGTTTTAAAGTAATTTCGAAAAAAAATGAATGGCTTCAAATAACAACAATAACAGATGATTATAGTGGATGGATCGATTATAAGCAAACACAATTAATCACAAAAAGTGAAGCTGAGGATATTAGCTTTACGATAAACTCTTATAGCTCAAGTTTAGTAGATTATATTGAAACATCCGAAAATAAGTTAATTTCATTAGTACTTGGAAGTAATGTAGGTGCTACAAAATTTTTAGGTCATGGATTTAAAGGATCAATTATCAAAGGAAAAAAACCTAAGTCTAATTTACTTAAAATAGCTTCACTTTATCTACATTCACCTTATTTGTGGGGTGGTAAAACTCCCATGGGCATTGATTGCTCAGGATTAATACAAATGATATATCGAATTAATGGTTATAATATTCCCAGGGATGCAGCACAACAAGTAAAATTAGGAGAAACTTTAAGTTTTATTGACGAAAGCGAAGTTGGAGATTTAGCCTTTTTTGACGATGAGGATGATAATATAATTCATGTTGGATTACTCTTAGGAAATAATTATATCCTACATGCCCACGGTGAAGTTCGTATTGATAGAATTGATCAGACAGGTATTTACAACGTAAAGACTAAAAGACATTCTCATAATTTGAGAATTATTAAAAAATTAATATAGTAAACAACAACTCAGCTTGAGTTTTTAATATTTTTTACTCGACTAGCTTCTTCATCTTCATAAATCCTTCATTATTACCAAGAGTTCCATAAATATTCATAAGAGTTTTAATTGCCTCTTTATTTTTACTGACCTCAATTAATTTTTCTAGGATAGGCACACATTCCTTGTAAAGATCCTCTCTTTTAAGCTTTAATTCATCGTAACGAGCGTTATCAGCTCTTGAAGTCCCTAGATTGTTCATTTCTTCAACAATAGCGTTTTCACCCTCTAAAATTAGGGTTACCAAATTTAAATATCCTGACTCAAAACTAGGATCAAGCTCAATTGCTTTTCTATAATAACCACTTGCTTTTTCCTTATCACCTCGCTGCGCACCAATAACACCTAAATTAAAGTATAATGTAGCGTTATTAGGATCTTGCTCTATAGCCTCATTCATTAATGCCTCAAAGCGATCATTTTCCTTAAGCTGTATATAGAGATTAGCTTCTGTTAGAATTAAATTCAAATCCTTAGGATCAGTTTCACGAGCTTCTTTAACTGCTTTCATTGCATTTTCATTGTCTCCAATCTGGGCATAAATAAGTGCTATATTTTTGATAATTTCTGGATATCTTGATTCTGTAAGCTCTTCCCTAAAATCAGTGTATTGTTTTGTTTTCTTGTATAAATCATATTCTGATTTTGAAGGAAACTCTTCATCCTCACCAGTTTCAGTAGATTTTGCCATATACTTGGTAACAATACCTTCATATTTAATTTCCTTTAGAAGGTTATATAATTTCAATGCTGTGTCAAAGTCTCTTGCGTTAACTGAACTTGATGCAGCATAGTAGAGGTAATCTTTATTTTGTTCAGGGTTAATTTCGTATGCTAAGTATAATTTTGTTGTGGCAGTTTCAAAACGTTTCTCGGCATTGTCTTCAATAGCACTATTTACAATGTCCGAAGTTAACGTTTCGATTTGATTATCGTAGTTTAAGTCCTTTCCCCCTGATGCTGAAAACGCTTTAAATTTATCATATGCAAGTTGGAAATTTTTATTTACTTGAGATATTCTTCCCTCTAAATAAAGTTTTTGGTTTTTGATTTTTACATCAACGCCCTCAAAAAGCGAAGAACTGGTGTCAAGTAAATCTTTGGCGCCTTTAACATCTCCGGCTTCAAATAATTTGACGGCTTTTTTTAATTCTTTCTTTTGCCCAAAAGTCAAACTTAGGGTTAATATAAAAACTAGTGTTAAAAATTTTTTATTCATTTTAATTTAATTATAATAATTATTTAATAATTGTATCATCATTGACCTCGAGATCATTTATATCCTCTATCTCCTCTTCGTCTTTCATAACTTTTGCAACAGCGGCAATTGTGTCTTCACCTTTAAGATTTATAAGCTTCACCCCTTGAGTAGCTCGGCCCATAACCCGTAATCCACTGATTTCCATTCTAATAGCAATACCAGACTTGTTTATGATCATTAAATCGTCCTGATCATTAACGTTTTTAATAGTCACTAATTCACCTGTTTTATCTGTAATTGAAATAGTTTTTACTCCTTTACCTCCTCGATTTGTAACACGGTAGTCTTCTAGGTTAGAACGTTTACCATATCCGTTTTCTGACACGACTAAAATGTTGGCATCCATATCGTTTACGGCAATCATTCCTACAACTTCATCATTATTATTGTTAAGTTTTATTCCTCTTACTCCCGAGGCTCCTCGACCCATAGGCCGTGTTTTACTTTCTTCAAAACGAATTGCTTTGCCTGACTTAACAGCCATCATAACATGGCTGTTGCCATTAGTCAATTTTGCTTCAAGAAGTTCGTCTTCTTCACGAATGGTAATCGCATTGATTCCGTTCATTCTGGGACGTGAATACTGTTCTAATGAAGTTTTTTTAATCTGTCCCTTGCGAGTTGCCATTATGACATAGTGACTATTTATATATTCTTCATCTTTTAAATCTTGTGTACAAATAAAAGCTTTAACCTTATCATCTTGCTCAATGTTTATTAAATTTTGAATTGCTCTACCTTTTGCAATTTTTGAGCCCTCAGGAATTTCATAAACGCGCATCCAAAAACACTTACCCTTTTGTGTAAAGAAGAGCATGTATTGATGATTTGTACCGATAAATAAATCCTGAAGAAAGTCTTCTTCTCTGGTTGTAGACGCTTTTTGTCCAACTCCACCTCTGTTTTGGGTTTTGTACTCATTTAAAGGAGTTCTTTTAATATATCCAGCATGAGAAATTGTAATAACTACTTTTTCATTTGGAATCATATCCTCCATACTAAACTCACCTCCAGCATACTCGATGTTAGATCGACGTTCGTCACCGTACTTTTCTTTAATCTCAAATAATTCATTTTTTATGATTTGCATTCTTCGATCCTTTTTATCAAGAATGTCTTTGAGGTCTGCTATAGTTTTTAAGAGTGTCTCAAACTCTGACCTTAATTTGTCTTGTTCTAAACCAGTAAGCTGTCTAAGTCTCATCTCGACAATAGCCTTAGCTTGAATATCAGAGAGCTCGAAACGTTTGATTAAGTTTTCCTTTGCTTCATCAGGGTTTTTGGATCCACGGATAATCGATATAACTTCGTCAATGTTATCAGAAGCAATAATCAATCCCTCCAAAATATGGGCTCTTTCTTCCGCTTTTCTGAGCTCAAATTTTGTTCTTCGAACAACAACATCATGTCGATGTTCCACGAAATAATGAATCATATCCTTTAAATTCAACATTTGAGGTCTACCATCTACTAAAGCTATGTTGTTAACACTAAAAGATGACTGTAAACTTGTGAACTTATAAAGTTTATTTAGAACTATATTGGGAACAGCGTCGCGTTTTAAAACATAAACAATTCGCATACCGTTCCTATCAGACTCGTCACGGATTGTTGATATTCCTTCTATTTTTTTATCGTTGACTAACTCAGCTGTCTTACGAATCATTTCAGCTTTGTTTACCTGATAAGGAATTTCACTGACTATAATGCATTCTCTATCGTTAACCTCTTCAATATTTGCCTTAGCTCTAATTACCACTCTTCCCCTGCCGGTAAGAAAAGCCTCTTTCACTCCTTCATAACCATAGATAGTTCCACCTGTTGGGAAATCAGGAGCTTTTATCGTTTGGATTAATTCATCAATTGAAATTTCATTATTATCAATATACTGAATAGTACCATTTATTACTTCAGTTAAGTTGTGAGGTGGCATATTTGTGGCCATGCCAACAGCTATTCCAGATGCACCATTAATAAGAAGGTTTGGTACTCTTGTTGGAAGTACTGTAGGTTCTTTAAGTGTATCATCAAAATTTAATTGCAGATCAACAGTTTCTTTTTCTATGTCTGCCATCAAATCTTCTGACATTTTTCGCATACGTGCTTCGGTATATCGCATAGCTGCAGGGCTATCACCGTCCACAGATCCAAAGTTTCCTTGACCATCTACGAGGAGATAGCGAAGGCTCCATTCTTGGGCCATTCGAACCATGGTATCGTAAACTGAACTATCTCCGTGTGGATGGTACTTACCTAGGACTTCACCAACTATTCTAGCTGACTTTTTATATGCAGTATTTGAACGAATACCGAGTTCGTGCATACCATATAATACTCTTCGATGAACTGGTTTTAAGCCATCTCGGACATCTGGAAGCGCACGTGACACAATGACAGACATTGAATAATCAATGTAAGCCGATTTCATTTCATCTTCGATTTTGATAGGAATTAGCTTATCGGTTTGGTCCATAATATTAATTAGTATATATAGCTAAATTAGGGAATCAGATTGCAATATTAAATTAATATTTAGCCATATTCATTAAAATTATTAACAGAATAACAGGTCATTTTGGTGGTAAATAATTATGGACCTTCTTTTGAAATATTAATATTTTTTTGTCTATTAGCATAGAGCATAAAACTTTGGTCTGTTTTTTGCAATTATATAAAGAAAAAATCTATGGATGATAATTTTTCACCAAGAGTAAAAGACGTAATTTCTTTCAGCAAGGAAGAAGCTCTTAGGTTGGGACATAACTTTATTGGAACTGAGCACTTGATGCTGGGTATACTTAGAGATGGTAACGGCAAAGCTATTGCTATTTTAAATGCTATTGAAATTAATCTTGAAGAACTAAGACGTAAAGTTGAGATTTTAAACCCCGCTACAATAGAAGGTGATCAAAAATTAAACGATAAGAAAAACCTCCACTTAACTCGCCAAGCTGAACGAGCGCTTAAAACTACTTTTTTAGAGGCAAAATTATTTCAAAGTGATTTAATCAATACAGTTCACTTACTTCTCTGCATATTAAGAAATGAAAACGACCCAACCACAAAATTACTTACAAAACTTAATGTTGATTACGATATTGTTAAAGAACAATTTAAGTTAATGTTAGCAAGCGACTCAGACAATTATGAGGAGCTCCCATCTTCATCTTCTTTTCCGGAAGAAAAAGATAATGAAGGCGAAGGAAAAGAAAATCCCTTTGTTCCCACCTCAGATTCAAAAACATCAAAAAAATCAAAAACACCAGTCCTTGATAACTTTGGTCGTGATATCACTGCTCTTGCCGAACAAGAGAAATTAGATCCTGTAGTAGGAAGAGAAAAAGAAATTGAAAGAGTTTCTCAGATTCTTAGCAGGAGAAAGAAAAATAATCCCCTCTTAATAGGGGAGCCCGGTGTTGGGAAATCTGCAATTGCTGAGGGATTAGCACTTCGTATAATTCAAAAAAGAGTTTCGCGTATTTTATATAACAAGAGAGTGGTGAGCTTAGACTTGGCTAGTCTAGTTGCAGGAACTAAGTACAGAGGTCAGTTTGAAGAACGCATGAAAGCAATGATGAATGAATTAGAAAAGAATGATAATATAATTCTTTTTATAGACGAAATACATACTATTGTCGGTGCTGGAGGAGCCACTGGAAGTTTAGATGCATCTAATATGTTTAAACCTGCTCTAGCTCGAGGTGACATCCAATGTATTGGAGCCACTACACTTGATGAATACAGACAGAATATAGAAAAAGACGGTGCTCTAGAAAGACGTTTTCAAAAAGTTTTAGTTGAACAAACCAGTAATGCAGAGACACTTGAAATTCTGAAAAATATAAAAGAACGTTATGAAAACCATCATAACGTTAATTACACAGATGATGCCTTAAGCGCATGCGTAGATTTAACCGATAGATACATGCTTGATCGATTTTTACCTGATAAAGCAATTGATGCACTTGACGAAGCTGGATCAAGAGTTCACATTAACAATATGAGCGTTCCAAAAGAAGTTGTTAACCTAGAAAGTCAGTTAGATGAGGTAAGAGAATTAAAAAATTCTGTAGTAAAAAAACAAAAATATGAAGAAGCTGCAAAACTTCGGGATGACGAAAAGAGAGTTGAACGTCTATTGATAGAAGCTCAAGAAAGATGGCAAGAAGATTCAAAACTTAATAGAGTAACTGTTAATGAAAATGATATAGCAGATGTAGTATCAATGATGAGCAATGTACCTGTTAATAAAATTGTTAAATCTGAGAAAAACAAACTATCTAAATTAGCTAAGGTTATCAATTCAAAACTCATAGGTCAAAATGAGGCAGTAGAAAAGGTTGTTAAGGCTATACAACGAAACAGAGCTGGTTTAAAAGCTCCTGATAAGCCCATTGGATCTTTTATTTTTTTAGGACAAACAGGGGTAGGTAAAACCCAGCTTGCAAAAATTTTAGCTTCTGAAATTTTTGATTCCGAAGAAAACTTGATTCGAATTGACATGAGCGAATACATGGAAAAATTTGCCATTTCTAGATTAATTGGTGCACCTCCTGGATATGTTGGATATGAAGAGGGTGGTCAATTAACCGAAAAAGTTAGAAGAAGACCATATTCTGTAATATTGCTAGACGAAGTAGAAAAGGCTCATCCAGATATTTTTAATATGATGCTTCAGATTCTTGATGACGGATTCTTAACAGATAGCTTAGGTAGAAAAATAAACTTTCAGAATACTATAATAATTATGACATCAAA
>JBJKWV010000007.1:0-31810 GCA_045561915.1 Flavobacteriaceae bacterium | reverse complement strand
AAGTCAAGGGTCTTCCTGCCACAGCTGACCTTACCGGTATGGTAAGCTGGCAGAATCAGTTTGATGTAGGACTATCATTTAGAACCAATAGTTCAATGGCCCTTATGAGTATGATATCACTGGGAATGTTTGATGTAGGTTATGCATATGAAACTCCAACAGATAACGGACTGTCTCAATTAAACTTAAGAACACACGAAATTGTTCTTAGAATTAATCTAGGTGAAGGAGATCAAAAAACTAAAGTAGGACCAAGTGAACCAAAATAATATTTATATTGTGATATGATAAGAATTTTGACCTCTATATTTTTATTCATTTCTATAACTGCTATTGCTCAAGATCAAAAAGCAGAAAATTTTATTTTTAGACACAGTCAATTCGAATATAATGAAAGAGGAATTTTAATAACCCCAATTAATCCCCTGATTAATAAAAACATAAAAACTTATGTTGAAGTTAACTACACAATGGTAGAATCAGTAAGAAATGTAGTTTGGTTATCTTATGAAACTTCAACAAATCCAATTTCTAAATCACACATTCAGAAATATAGTGTTAGGGTTCAAATGAAAAATAAAAATCAAAATCAGGAATTCAGATATCTTGAAGTAGAACATGATTTGCATAAAAATGATTTTTCTTCTAAGTATGTTTATAATAAACAGAAAAGAAATTTTGTTCTAGATGAAAAAGAAGTTGAAAGAAGATCTTATTTGTCAAATCTTGAGAAGCTTGGAATAAAAAATGCACCAAATAAAACTTCTATAAATAAAATAATCAATGATTACAAGCAACTGGTCGATGGAGAAAATAAAAATCAGGTTCCTACTTTTTCGATAATGGATTCAAAAAACTCTGAGATTTATGACATAATTGTGGACTATGTAAATAAAGACTTCAGTAATGTTTCCTTTGTAATGAACCTTGCTTGGGACTCATACAATACTTTTTTAAGTAACTATGATATTTATCATTATCATACATATGTTGTTCGAGTAAAACTTAAGGACTCTGACAGATATGAATTTATTGAGGTTTTTTACAACCCTTTCAAAAAAGAAGCAGTCTCAGATTTTGTTTGGAATCAACAAAATGGTTTTTTTGAAAGGGATTTTAATTAAAAATTGATTCTATTATTTTACTTAGTTTAGTGATGCCGAACCTTGTAAAGGACCGATATAATTTTACTGTAAAAGATTTTTGTAAATTGTATTTCACCAAATTTTTAATATGAAATATTTTATTTCCTTCTTACTAGTTTTGAGTTTTGTTTCTTGTGATCAAACTCAAAAAAAATCAAATAATTTAAAAATTGATCCTTCGTATAATCCAGAGGCTCAATTGGAAAAAATTGGGATTCAATTACCAGAGGTGTCTGCTCCAGTTGCTAATTATGTTAGAGCAGTTAGAACAGGAAACCTATTATTTTTATCAGGAAGTGGTCCTAAAAAAGCAGATGGGAGTTATATAACAGGAAAGGTGGGTGCAGATCTAACCATCGAACAGGGATATGAGGCAGCAAGAATAACTGGCATAAACCATCTTGCAACACTTAAAGCTGAATTAGGCGATTTAAAAAGAGTCAAAAGAATAGTCAAAGTTTTAGGAATGGTAAATTCCTCAACAGAATTTACAGATCAACCTAAGGTGATCAATGGGTTTTCTGATTTAATGGTTGAAGTATTTGGAGAAAGAGGAAAACATGCCCGGTCTGCAGTTGGAATGGCATCACTGCCTATTGGTATAGCAGTTGAAATTGAATTGATTGTAGAAGTAGAATAATTAAAATCCTTTAATTCCAGGTTCCCAGGCTAATATATATTAGAAGGGTAATGACACACAATATTATTGAGAGGTGATTGGTATATTTCCAACTCTTAAGGTCAAGTAATGGAGGTATGCTACTTTCTACAACCTCTGTTCTAGGATACAAATAGGATACACCATACATCACTAGCATATTAAGAATAAATTCTATTCCCCAAATATGAACAAAATGAATATCGATCGGATAAATAAACGTACAAATTAAGTAAAAGCTAAGCCCAACACCCAGGGCTGTCTTTGCTGCTATTGCGGAAATATTTTTGGTGAAAAATCCTGCAATCATAATCGATGCTATGGGAATAAAAAAGATTCCGTTTAACTGCTGTAAAAGTTGGTACAGACCGTCAGGGGCATTGGCTACCCATGGGGCTACTAAAATTGCAAAAACAGCAAGTATAGTTGATGTCAGTTTTCCAACTTTAACTAAGCTTTTATCGGAGCTATTCGGGTTAAAATGTCCCTTGTATAAATCAATGCTAAAGATTGTAGCAGCACTATTAAGAACACTATTAAAAGTACTTAAAACTGCTCCCATAACAATAGCTGCAAAAATTCCAATAAGTCCAACGGGAAATACTTTTTTGATCAGTTCTGGATATATCATATCTTGATTTTCATACAAACTATCTCCGTAATAATAAAAACCAATAACTCCAGGTAGTATAATAATTAGCGGAACCAAAATTTTCAATATCCCAGTAAATAATAAACCTTTTTGGGCTTCAACCAAGCTTTTTGCTCCCAAGGCTCTTTGTATAATAGTTTGATTCATACTCCAAAAGTAAAGCTGGTTAATAATTAGTCCTGTAAATAATACTTCAAAAGGGAGAACAGAATCAGCACTTCCAATCACATTAAATTTTTCTGGTGCATGATTATATACTTTTCCTAATCCTTCAAGAATGCTTCCATCACCAATACTAAATAATGCAATACATGGAACTGCCAGACCACCTAGGAGTAATCCATACCCATTAAGAGTATCGGAGACTGCAACTGCTTTTAAGCCTCCCATTATTGCATATAATGAGCCTATAAGACCAATAACAACAACTGTGAGAGTTATTCCTTCTTGTTGTGAAATACCTAATATTTCAGAAATATTGAATATACTTTCAAGGTTAATTGCCCCTGTATAAAGTACTATGGGTAAGATGGTCACTACAAATGAAACCATAAGAAAAAATGCTACAAGAGTCCTAGTATTTCTATCAAAACGCTGTTCTAAGTATTGTGGAATAGTTGTTAATCCCATTTTAAGATATTTGGGAACAAAATAAATAGCAGCAGCAACAAGAGCTAGGGCTGATGTCACCTCCCATGCAATAATTATAAAACCGTTTTTATATGAAGATCCATTCATTCCAATTAAATGCTCAGTAGAAATATTAGTAAGCAACATGGAACCTGCAATTACTATCCCAGTCAAGCTTCTACCCCCTAGAAAGTATCCATCCTGAGAATTTAAATTTTCCTTCCTTAAGCGGTACCAAGAATAAACTGCAACAAAAAGTGTGTATGCTAAAAAGCTAAGAAAAGTTGTCATAATTCAATACTCTCTATTATCAAATGGGTTTATTAAATTCAATTTTTTTGTCCTTTATATATTGGTTGACTCTTCTTTTAAGGATAGGGAGAGTAACGGTTCCTTTTTCTAAAATAATTTCGTGAAAATCTCTTATATCGAAATTCCCCTTAAGTTCTTTTTCTGCCTTTTGGCGAAGTTCACGTATTGTAATTTCACCAATTTTATAAGCTAAAGCTTGACCAGGCCAAGAAATATATCTATCTATTTCAGTGTTTATTTCATGCATTGAAAGCGCTGTATTGTCAGCCATAAAGTTTACCGCTTTTTCCCTAGACCATCCGAAAGCATGAATTCCAGTATCTACAACCAAGCGACAAGCACGCCACATTTCATATGTAAATTTTCCAAAATGCTCGTAAGGAGTGGTATATATCCCCATGTCTTCAGCTAAAAATTCAGTATATAATCCCCAGCCTTCTCCATATGCAGACAGGTAAAGATTTCTTCGAAATTTTGGAATAGATTCAGGTAATTCATTGTTTAAAGATCCTTGTAAGTGGTGACCTGGGACGGCTTCGTGAGCAGTTAGGGAAGGAATAGCATATAATGGTCTACTGGCAAGGTCATAAGTATTAACCCAATAATAACCTGGGTCAGTACTTTCCTTTGAAGTGCCAATGTAGCGGCCCGCAGTATATTTTGGGGCTATCGCATCTGGAACTGGAGCTACTCCGTATGGTTTTCGAGGTAAAGTCTTAAAATATCGAGGAAGTTGCTCATCTAATTTTTTAGCTATGTTTCTAGCATGTTTTAAAAGCTGCTCAGGTGTTTTTGCATAAAATTGAGGGTCTGTCCTAAGGAATTGTATAAAGTCAGTCATATCACCCTTAAAGTTTACTTGTTTAACAATTTCTTGCATTTGTTTCCGGATTCGGTCTACCTCTTCAAGTCCTTTTTTATGAATGCTTTCTGGAGTTTCGTTTAATGTGGTATAGAAATCAATTCTACTTTGATAGTAAGCTTTGCCGTTGGGGGTTTCAGAGACGCCTATAGCTTTTCGAGCTTTAGGATAATAAACATTTTCAAAAAAACTTTTTACTGATTTGAAGGCAGGGATAACATCATTTACGATCACTTCTGTGGCAGCTAGTTTCAAAGAGTCTTTTTCGGCCATACTTAACTGAGAAGGAAGCTTTAGAAATGGTGAAAAGTAAAAATTTTCCTCAGCGGTTTTAGTAATGTGTTGATCATATGTTGATTCGTATCCTTTAAATATTATGATTGGTTGACCCATACCTGCATCAAGCCCTTTTTTAATTAAAGCTGATTGTTGACTGATATATTGCGGAATTGCTTTTAATAATTTGAGATACTTGAGAGCACTTTTTTTGTTGGTCAGTGGTCTGACGCGGTAGGTAAGACTTGAATGAAAACCACCATCTGATAATATTGGGTTCCAGTGAGTCTTAAACTTGTATCTAACTATGGCTTCATTTAGAGAAAAATCAAGTAATGAGTATGAAATTTGAGCATCATCATTCAGTTTTTTAGGGTCAATCTCTTGAAGTCTGTTTTTTAAAGAATCACAAAAATTAGCGTAAGTTTCAAACCTTGATTCTGTATAATTACCTAGTGGATATTCCTCTTTTTTTGAGCTTTGATAATTTTCATAGGAATTAATAATCATATTGAGTTCATGTTCACCAGTTTTATTTTCACAGTGAATTAATAAAAATATTACTCCAACAAGAATTATTTTTTTCAATATGTTAGATTTTGATTAGCAGTATTTAAATGCAATTCTAAAGATAAACTTCTTTAAATTTTGCAGAGATAAACAATAAATAAATTTCAAATTATTTTCTGTTGATCCTAAAGAGTTTGAATTTAATGTCATCTAGCCCCTCGTCATCAAAGGGATATTCCATTTGATCTTGAATATTATATAGTGAAATTAAAATAAATTCACTCAATACAACTATGAAAAAAGTAAGCCAGCTGGGATTTTCAAGACCAATCTTATTGATAATTGTTGGGGTGTAAACAACAGGGAATATATATATAAAAATTAAACAGTAGGCTTTCAAACTAACTGGAGTTCTGTGTGAGTGGATAGCAATTAAATTATCTGCACTATCCATAACATCTCTATAAAATCGATAAACTTTTTCTCGTGTTCCTCCAGAAATAGACTCTTTATTTATTTTAATAAAATCAAGTGCAGCTTTGAGTTTAGCATCATATTCTGAAGTATCTTCAGTTTTTGTATTTAAATGTCCAAAAAGAGCATCATTTAATTCTCCTAAAACTCGACTGCTTTCTAATTTCATCTCATCTGGCATTTTAGAATTATGTAAAAAATTCTCAACAGTTTTTAAACTTGCTCGAAAGCGACTTAAATGTTCTAGAGCTTTTTCCCTCCTTCTAAAAGCACCCCTTATTGTAAAAACCAAAGGGAAGATTATAGCAATACTCATCAGTGTTAAATCAATGTTGTAAAACACTTTAAATTCATAGGCTATGTAGGGGACTAACAGAGATAAAATTAATGTAATTAATGTTCTGAAGTTGATGATAATGAGATATCTAGACATAAAAATTAATTGTTATATTTGAGTAAATTTATTAACTAAAACATGAAGAAGCAAGCTTTACTCCCGATCATTTTTTTAATGTCTCTATTTATTAGTGCTCAAAATGCACTAAAATCTGATGCTTTATATGCAGACCAGATTCCAATGGATATAAAATTAAGCTATTCCAACAAGGATGTAAACAAGAATACAAATGACACTACTTTTATAAAGACGACAATGGAGTTTCTTCATGAAGGTAAATGGTCTTCAATTGACGTAAGACTCCGTGCAAGGGGTAATTTCAGACGTGCAGAATGTTATTTCCCCCCAATTAAAATGAAAATCAAAAAAGACCAATACAAAGGGACTATTTTTGACGGTAATAAAACTATGAAACTTGTACTTCCATGTAAAATCGAATCTGAAAATAATGATAACATACTCCAGGAATTCATTGCTTATAAGATTTATGAAAAAGTATCTCCTTATCACTTTAAAACTAAGAGAGTAAATATTGATTTCACTGAACAAAGAGGAAAGAAAACTAAAAACTTTCAATTAAAGGGGTTTTTGATAGAGGATGACAAGCGAATTGCTAAACGTCACGAAGGAAAAGTATTTAAACGTTTTGTCCACCCAATGGGCATGGATCATGTCACTTCAGTTCGTGTTGCATTTTTTCAATTTTTATTAGGGAATACAGATTTTTCTACTGCATACCAACATAACGGTAAACTCCTATATTCAAATAAACAAATCATCCCCTTACCTTATGACTTTGATATGTCAGGATGGGTTAACCCAAGTTATGCTACAGTAAATACCACTTTGGGTATTAAGTCTGTTCAAGACAGAGTATACAGAGGATTTAAAAGGGAACAGCAATATTTTGATCAGGTTCGTAAACAATTCATAGATAAGAAATCAGAGTTAATTGACATGGTAGCTAGTTTTGAAAGCCAATTCTCTAACCCAAAAGAATTTCAAAATATGTTTGATTTTATGAACGATTTCTACGAAGTTATTGAGAGTGACTCAAAATTTGAAAAAACTATTGTTAACAAGGCCAGAACGAAATAAATCATTTTCCTTCATTAATAGCTGTAAGCATTTTATCAAAAATAGCTGTGTTATCATAAATACCTCTAAATAAATTAGAGTAAGGGCCATAGCTAAATACAGGCACCATTGTTCCTGTATGACTCCCAGAATTAAAGTCCGCCCGAACACGAGATTTATTTACATTTCCACCATTTATTGACAAACCACCGGTTTCGTGATCTGCGGTAACAATGACTAATGTATTTCCATCAGCTTTTGCAAACTCAAGTGCTTTAGCAATTGCTAAGTCAAATTCTTTAAATTCTGATAGGACATAGTTTAAAGAGTTATCATGTCCACCCCAGTCAATTTGAGATCCTTCGACCATAATAAAAAAGGATTTATCCTTAGAAATTTTATTTAAGCTTATTTCGGTTAGGCTCTCAAGACTAGGTTCTCTTCCTAAGTTTTTGGGTGGTGGTTCACCAGGATATGTGAAAAACCCAATTTTTTTAGATGTAGTTTTATTAAATTCATCTAAACTATTTACGAAAGTATATCCAGACATTTCCTCTAATAAATTTCTTTTATCTTTTCTTTTATTAAAATAATCCTCTCCTCCACCAACAAATAAATCAACGCTATGCTCACTCAATTGAAGGGCAATATCCTCATAATCATATCTTGACTTATTATTAGCATAAAAACAAGCAGGTGTTGCATGTACAATCTCAGAAGTCACAACCAGTCCAACATTAAAATCTTTTTCTTTACATATTTCTAAAATGGATTTTGTTTTTTTATAATCTTCATCAACTCCAACAGCCTGATTAAGGGTTTTAACTCCCGAAGCCATAGCTGTAGCAGATGCCGCTGAATCTGTAACTAAATAATTTAAAGAATGCGTTTTTGATAAACCTACATATTCGAACTCCTCTAAGACAGTTTTGTTTCCATTGGCGTACATTCCGGTACTTACTTGTGAAAGTCCCATTCCATCTCCAATCATTAGAATAATATTTGGAGGATTTTGTTGACTAGTCAAGAATTGGATACTCAGTATTAAGAAAAAAGAAAGAAAATTTCGCATGAAAATATTTTAAATTTTAAATATACGAATCCTTTCAATCCTTTCTTGAATTCTTCACAGCTTATTAGTGCTTATGTAAGATTACCAAATCATTATCTTTGATTTTTGATATGAAAGAAAATTCAACACCGATTGATATAGTGATTGCTTGGGTAGATGGCTCTGATCCAGAGTTGCACAAAAAACGAATGAATTATCTTAATTCAACAGAAAAACAATTAATTCCTGGAGCAAATCCTACTCGTTTCCATTCTTTAAATGAGATAAGTTATTGTGTTCTTTCAATTTTAAAATTTGCTCCTTTTGTAAGGAAAATTTTTATAGTGACTGACAAACAAAATCCAAATATTGATAATGTTATTAAGCAGTATTTTCCTGAAAGAGTTTCAGACATTCATATTGTGGATCATTCAGAAATTTTTGAGGGCTATGAAGACTACCTTCCAACATTTAATAGTATTTGTATATCAAATATGCTTTGGAGAATAAAAGGACTGTCCAATCAATTTGTTTATTTCAATGATGATGTTTTTTTGGTAAGGCATTTAAAACCATCCGTGTGGTTTCAGAATAATCGACCGGTTTTGAGAGGAAAATGGGTTTTTCCTCCTTATGAAAGATTAATTTGGGATGGTTTAAAATCATTTTTTCAGTCAACCATGTTGGGAAAAAAAACTGAAAGAGTATCGTCTTTTCAAGTTAATCAGTGGAATGCTGCATTATTACATGGTTTTAAATTTCGATATTTTCTATCAGGTCATACTCCATTAGCTTTAGATAAAAAAAGATTAAAGGATTATTTCATCTTGTATCCAGAAATACTTAAGGAGAATCTCAAATATAGATTTAGAAAATATAGTCAATTTAATACTGTTGCTTTGGCTAATCATCTAGAGTATATTAATGGAAATAGAAACTTAGCATCCACCCAAGCTGTATATGCGCAACCCAAAAATCAAAAAGGTAATTATTTGGATATAAAGTTTAAACAATCTGAATCGGAGGATATATTATTTCTATGCATCCAGAGTCTTGAATTGGCTTCTAAAGCAGATCAAGAAAAAGTTTTTAAAAACCTAAATCGTATTTTAGAAGTTCAGATTTAATAGACATGGAAAAACCTATTGCAGTAATATCTATGGTAAGGAACGACAGCTTTTTTGCTAATAAATGGATTTCTTATTATGGAGCTCAATTTGGATTCCAAAATCTTTATCTATTTATAGATGGTATGGATCAACCTTTACCTGAAAAAGCTTCAAGAATAAATTGTTTTCAAATTCCGCATCTTTATTTGAAAAGAGCTAATGCAGACCGAAAAAGAGCAAAAAAAATTTCTGATTTTGCAAACACTTTATATACTAACTATCATGCAGTACTTGCAATGGATATTGATGAGTTTTTGGTGTTAGATCCAAAAATTAAACTCAGTCTTGAAGAATATTTACAAAAAGACTTTAAAACACATTCATGTTCAGCACTAGGTCTTGATGTAGGTCAGCACCCGAAATTTGAAGATTCTATTGATTTAAATAAATCTTTCTTATCTCAAAGAAAATATGCTAAAGTTTCAGATCGATATACCAAACCAATAGTTAGTTTTAAAGCTATTCAATGGGGTTCTGGATTTCATCGCATTAAAGGAAAAGATTATATTATAGATCCAAATTTATTTCTATTTCACTTTGGTTTAGTTGACAAGGAAACTTCGATGCTAAAATCAAATGACAATGAACTTTTAACTTCAGGTTGGAGGGGGCATATAAGACGTCGACTTTCACTTTTCAAAGAGCTTGAGACTACGAGTCCTCTTGAGGGGGATATGTTATTTGATAAGGCAAGAGCTTATTTAAATAAAACGAGAAAATGGTATTCTTGGAATAAACCAGCCCCTTTAAAATTCCCAAGTATTATAAAAATTCCAAAACGTTTTCAAAAAATAGTTTAAGACAATTTCATCTATATCTTTACAAAAATTTTAAACTATGGAGCCCATTCAAATGGTAGACTTGAAAACGCAGTATGATTTTATCAAAGATGAAATTAATCAAGGAATACAGCAGGTTCTTAATTCCTCCCTATTTATAAATGGCCCATTGGTTAAAGAATTTCAAAATGATTTAGAATCTTATCTAGGAGTTAAACATGTTATACCATGTGCTAATGGAACAGATTCTTTACAAATTGCATTAATGAGTTTAAAACTTAAGCCAGGAGATGAGGTGATTACGTCAGATTTTGCTTTCGTATCAGTGGCAGAAGTAATTTCAATATTAAATTTAAAACCGGTTTTAGTAGATATTAATCCCGATACATTCAATATTGATCCTTTAGCTATTGAAAAAGCAATTACCGCCAGAACCAAAGCTATTATTCCTGTTCATCTGTTTGGTCAATCAGCGGATATGGAACAAATTTTAGTTTTAGCCAAAAAATATAATTTGTTTGTGATAGAAGATAATGCCCAAGCAATTGGAGCTAATTATACTTTTTCTGATGGAACTATCGCCAAAACAGGAACTTTAAGCAATGTTTCTACTACATCTTTTTTTCCTTCAAAAAATTTAGGTGCCTATGGTGATGGAGGAGCTATTTTTACAAATGATGACAATTTAGCTGAACTTATAAGAGGTATTGTAAATCATGGGATGTATAATCGTTATTGTCACGACATAATAGGGGTAAATTCACGCTTAGATTCTTTACAAGCAGTCGTACTTAAAGTGAAATTAAAGTATTTAGATATGTATAATGGAAAACGAAAAAAATCTGCCTTAAGCTATACTAAAATTTTAAAAAATCACCCAAATATTATAACTCCCTCAATGGGGTTAAATCATAATTCTCATATTTTTCATCAGTATACAATTAGGATTATTAATAGTGACAGAGATGCACTTGTGAACCATCTTAACTCAAATAATATTCCATGTGGAGTTTATTATCCAATTCCTTTGCACATGCAAAAAGCATACAAAAATCCTGAAGTTGATTCTTCTGTTTTTCCAGTAACAAACCAAATAGTAAAAGAAGTAATTTCTTTGCCAATGCATTCAGAATTATCTTCTGATCAAATTGAATACATATGTAATTCGATATTTAGTTTTTTTGATTAGAAGGTAGTGTTTGAAAAAATTTTACAGTAACCAAAATATTAGTATCCAGATTCAGTTTCTATGCTGCTATCAATCTTTTTGACCAATCCTTGAAGAACTTTTCCAGGGCCAACTTCAGTAAAACGAGTTGCACCATCAAGAATCATTTGTTTGATCGTTTGTGTCCAATAGACTGGCGCAGTAAGCTGTGAAATCAAATTTGCTTTTAATTTTTCAGAATCAAAAATTGCTGTAGCACAGACATTTTGATAAACAGCACATGAGGGAGTTTTAAATATTGTATTTTCAATAGCTGATGCTAGACGTTTTTTTGCTGGTTCCATCAAGGGTGAATGGAAAGCTCCTCCGACAGGAAGTACTAAAGCTCTTTTTGCTCCTACTTCTTTTAATTCATTACAGGCTCTATCTATGGCGTCTTTACTGCCTGAAATTACAAGTTGATTAGGACAATTATAATTTGCAGCTATAACAATTCCAGGTGTAGATTCACATACCGATTCAACTACTTTGTCTTCCAGCCCCAAAATAGCAGCCATCGTACCTGGTGATTGTTCGCATGCTGACTGCATTGCTAAAGCTCTTTCACGAACTAAATTTAAACCATCTTTAAAAGATAGGACTCCTGTGGATACAAGAGCTGAAAATTCTCCTAAGGAATGACCAGCAACCATCTCTGGTTGAAATCGATCAGCCATAACTTCACTTAAAATAGTAGAATGTAAAAAAATTGCAGGTTGAGTTACTCTGGTTTCTTTCAGGGCATCTGG
The DNA here is from genome assembly GCA_045561915.1 of Flavobacteriaceae bacterium. Taxonomy (GTDB): domain Bacteria; phylum Bacteroidota; class Bacteroidia; order Flavobacteriales; family Flavobacteriaceae; genus MS024-2A. The sequence continues at coordinate 19,862 of JBJKWV010000007.1, read as the reverse complement.
ATCTTCACCAAACATAATTTCAGTAATGTTGAAATCTAGGATTTCATTAGCTTGGAGAAAACGTTCTTTAGCTAGCGTTGAGCTTTCAAAAATATTTTTCCCCATTCCTGGATATTGAGCCCCTTGACCGGGAAAGACAAAAGCCTTCATATTTTATTTATTTTTTTATAAGTTAAGTAAGAGTATGTAAATGTTTGATCGTTATCAGAATGATGCTTTTCAGTTGCTACAAGCTTCCATTCAGTGTTTTTAATTTCTGGGAAAAAAGCATCTCCTTCAAAATTTTTATGCACACGAGTTAGCTCAATTGAATCAGCAAAAGGAAGAAATAATGAATAAATTTCTCCGCCTCCAATAATAAATGGAGTAGGGTCATCTCCTGTAAGGTCTAATGCTTCCTTAATGGTATGAGCAACAAATGCATTTTCAGCTTCATAATTTTCATTTCTAGTAAGAATAATATTTTTTCTTTTTGGAAGAGCCCTAGGCATTGACTCGAAAGTTTTTCTACCCATTATTATTGAGTGCCCTTCTGTCAAGCGTTTAAAACGTTTTAGATCTTCTGAGATATGCCATATCAATTGGTTATCTTTTCCAAGGACATTATTTTCACAGGCTGCCGCAATCAGAATAATTTCTTTCGAAGAATTTAGATGATTCATCTAATGAAAAGATTAATTTTACGGCAAAAATACACTTTTCTTTTTCACACATGTCTACAGAAATTTTCCCATTATTAACAAAAAGCACCTACTTAAATACTGCTTATGTAGGCCCTATGTCAAAATCTCTTGCTGCTTTTAGAAGAAAGCATGAGGCTGATTATGTTCAAAATGCTGGAGAATATAAGATAAATGCTTACAAAGCAATTGAAGAAACGCATGAAACTTTAGCTAACTTTTTTGGTTCTAGTCCAGATAATACTTTTGTTGTCCCAAACTTTTCAATTGGAATTCGAACAGCTATTTCCTTATTACCAAAAAAATTAAACATTCTTATGTTCACTGAAGAATACCCTTCTTTGGTTAAGGCTTTTGAAGAACGAGATTTCCATGTCCACAAAATTAAAATGCAGCCTTTTATTGAACAAGCTATTGAAAAAAGATTAGCCCATGGTGACATTGATGTCTTAGCTTTAAGTATAGTTCAGTTTGCTTCTGGTTTGCTCATTGATATAAAATTTCTAAAAAAAATAAAAAAGCAATATCCTAATTTGATTTTAGTTGGTGATGGTACTCAATTTTTAGGCGGGCATAATTTTGATTTTGACAGTTCTCCCTTTGATGTCGTTGCTGCTAGTGGTTACAAGTGGCTTTTAGCTGGTTTTGGGAATGGTGTTATGATGATTTCGGAAGCTTATCTAAATCTTATACAAAAAAAATCAATTGCATTATTTAATCTGATTTTCAATGGACATTTTAATATTTTGGCAACAGCAAGTTTAAAGTTTGCAATCGAGGCTTTTGAAAATAATAATTTTGGTTTACTGATGAAGAAAAAAGAAGACCTTACTCAGCATGCTAGAAAACTCTTAAATGAATATAATTTAATTGATTCGTGGGTTTCACAAAGAGTTCAACACAGTGGCATTTTTATTATAAAAGGTGAAAAAGATTTACACAAAAAGTTAATTAAAAATAATATTAAATGTGTTCCACGCGGTGAAGGTGTTCGAGTCTCATTTCACTACTACAATACAAATAAAGATCTTGATCGTTTGTTAAATGTTATTAAAAATTGATTTTTTAAATTGCAACAGCACCTTTGATTAAAGGATGAGGATTATAATTTAACAATTCAAAATCCTCATAAGTGAAATTAAAAATAGACATCACTTTTGGATTAAGCTTCATAATTGGAAGTGGCTTAAGCTTTCTCGATATTTGTTCTTTTACTTGCTCCTCATGATTAGAATATATATGCACATCTCCAAAAGTGTGAATGAAATCACCTACTTCATATCCACAAACCTGAGCCATCATCATTGTCAATAAAGAATATGAAGCTATATTAAATGGAACACCTAAAAATACATCCGCACTTCTCTGATAAAGTTGACAGGACAACTTATTATTTGATACATAAAACTGAAAAAAAGCGTGACAGGGAGGAAGTGCAGCTTTATTATTAGATACATTCTCTGCAAATGAAATTTTAGTATCAGGGAGAACACTTGGATTCCATGCTGAAATTAGCATTCTTCTTGAATTTGGATTGTTTTTCAGAGTGTTGACTACTTCTTTAATTTGATCAATTCCTTCGCTATTCCAATTGCGCCATTGATGACCATAAACAGGACCTAAGTCACCGTTCCCATCTGCCCACTCATTCCAAATTCGCACGCCATTTTCTTTTAAATAGGCAATGTTAGTTGTTCCTTTCAGGAACCAAAGTAGCTCATGTATTACAGATTTAACATGGATTTTTTTTGTTGTAACTAAAGGGAATCCCTCTGACAAATCAAAACGCATTTGGTATCCAAAAACGCTTTTCGTTCCCGTTCCAGTTCGATCTGATTTTTCATCTCCTTTTTCTAGAACGTGATTTAGAAGATCCAAATATTGCTTCATAATATCAATTTATTCAAAAATAGATGCATTTGATAGATTTAAAAATCTAAAATGATAAAGTTTATAAAAAAAAATTAACAATAAATAGATTAGCTTTTACGCTTTGATAATTCATCTCTGACTCGAGCAGCTTTTTCATAACTTTCTTGACTAACTAATTTTGTTAGCAGCGACTTCAACTTTGCAATGGAAAGTTTTTTTAAGTCTCCAATTTCTTCATTTTTATTACTTTGCTCCGTAACAAAGTTTTGTATCCAGTTATCCTCGGATAATTTTTTAGAACTTCCAGATATTGCTGCAGTAAATCCTGCTTTTTTTAGAATAGAGTCGTATGTGTAAATGGGAGCTTTATATCTTATAGCCAATGCAATTGCATCTGAAGTTCTTGAATCTATAATTTCTTCTATCTTATCGCGTTCACAAATTAAACTCGCATAAAATACTCCGTCAACAAGTTTATGAATAATTACTTGTTTTACGTGAATTTTAAAACGTTCCGCAAAGCTTTTAAAAAGGTCATGTGTTAAAGGGCGTGATGGTTTAACCTCATGCTCAAGTGCAATGGCAATAGATTGGGCTTCAAATCCACCAATTATTATTGGCAGCTTTCTTTCACCTTCATCCTCACTTAAAATCAATGCGTAAGCTCCTGTTTGAGTCTCACTATATGAAATACCTCGAACTGACATTTGAACTAACTTCATCTTAATTTATTAACCTAAGTTTAAATATAAAAGAAAATAGTATTTGCACATTACAAACTTACATTTTCTTGGTTTATTGAGTAGAATTAATACATAATTAATGATTAAATTTGCAATCAAATTAATTTTATAATGAAAACCATTCAATTTAGAGAAGCAATAGCTCAAGCTATGAGTGAAGAAATGAGAAGAGATGAAACTATTTATCTTATGGGTGAGGAAGTTGCAGAATATAATGGAGCCTACAAGGCATCAAAAGGGATGTTAGAGGAGTTCGGAGATAAACGTGTTGTCGACACCCCTATTTCTGAAGCAGGCTTTTCTGGAATTGGAGTTGGATCTACGATGACTGGTAACCGACCAATAATTGAATACATGACTTTTAATTTTGCATTGGTAGGAATTGATCAGATTATTAACAATGCTGCAAAAATTCGCCAGATGTCTGGTGGACAATTCCCTTGTCCAATTGTTTTTAGAGGTCCAACTGGTTCTGCAGGACAGCTTGCAGCAACACACTCCCAGGCCTTTGAAAGTTGGTATGCAAATTGTCCAGGATTGAAGGTAATTGTACCCTCAAATCCCTATGACGCTAAGGGTTTATTAAAATCAGCTATAAGAGATGATGACCCAGTAATTTTTATGGAATCGGAGCAAATGTATGGTGATAAAGGAGAAGTGCCAGATGGAGAATATACCTTGCCAATTGGAGTAGCTGATATCAAACGTCCTGGAAAAGATATTACACTTGTAACCTATGGGAAAATTTTAAAAGAAGCATTAAAAGCCTCTGAAGAATTAATAAAAGAGGGAATTGATGTAGAGATAATTGATTTAAGAACTATTAGACCCATGGATTATCAACTGATTTTCGAATCTGTAAAAAAGACTAATCGATTAGTTATTTTAGAGGAATCTTGGCCTTTTGGGAATATTTCTACTGAGATCACGTATCAGGTACAAAATGAGATTTTTGATTACTTGGATGCTCCGATTGAAAAAATTAACACTGCGGATACTCCTGCGCCATATTCTCCTGTACTATTAAAAGAATGGTTGCCCGATTATGATGATGTTATTAAGGCAGTTAAAAAAGTTATGTATCATAAATAAAAAATTAATAAAGCTCTTACATTCAAGGTTTATAAAAAACCTTTAAACCTCAGCCTAAATTGATTTTGTATTCTAGATTGTTTTACTATTTTTACGCACACTTTCAAACAATACATCAACATGGAATTATTAATAAAATTTTTACCCGCATTTGGAGTCTTAGCTTTGCTTTTTGTTTTAATAAAAAACAGTTGGGTTTCTAAACAAGAGGTAGGTAATGAAAAGATGGCTCGAATTGCAACGAATATTGCTGATGGAGCAATGTCTTTTTTGAAGGCAGAATATAAAATATTATCCATTTTTGTCACTGCTGTTGCTGTTCTCTTATTTTTTAAAGGGCAAGCTGAAGCAGGTTCTAATGGAATGGTTGCTGTATCATTTATAGTTGGTGCTATTTGTTCTGCGCTTGCGGGCTTTATTGGAATGAAAGTTGCTACAAAAGCTAATGTAAGAACAACCAATGCAGCTCAGACGTCACTAGGTAAAGCCTTAGAGGTAGCCTTTGCTGGAGGAGCCGTTATGGGTCTAGGAGTTGTCGGCCTGGGAGTTTTAGGACTAAGTGGTCTTTTTGCAATTTACAGCGGTCAAGGTTGGGAAATAACAGAAGTTCTGAATGTACTTTCTGGCTTTTCATTAGGAGCATCTTCAATTGCTCTGTTTGCTAGAGTAGGTGGAGGCATTTATACAAAGGCTGCCGATGTAGGGGCTGATTTAGTTGGAAAAGTTGAAGCTGGTATCCCTGAAGACCACCCTTTAAACCCAGCAACTATTGCAGATAATGTAGGTGATAATGTTGGAGATGTTGCAGGGATGGGAGCAGATCTTTTTGAATCTTATGTTGGTTCAATTATTGGTACAATGGTACTAGGAGCCCTTATTGTAACTCCTAACTTTGATGGTCTTGGCGCAGTTTATCTGCCCTTAGCTCTTGCAGCTGTAGGCATTGTAATGTCTATAATAGGAACATTTTTTGTGCGTGTAAAAGAAGGAGGCTCTCCTCACGCCGCACTAAATCTTGGTGAATTTGGTTCAGCAGGTTTAATGTTAGTAGCTTCATATTTCCTAATCAACTCCTTTATTCCTGAGACAATAGAAGGATTACCCTATGGTGCGATGGGAGTTTTTTATGCAACCATTGCTGGTTTAGTTTCAGGATTGGCTGTTGGAAAAGTAACTGAATATTATACAGGTACTGGTACTAAACCCGTAAACTCAATAGTAGAACAGTCAGAGACTGGAGCTGCAACGAATATTATCGCTGGTTTGGGCGTAGGAATGATGTCCACTGCTATTCCAATTATTTTAATTGCTGCTGCTATTTTAATATCACATCATTTCTCAGGATTGTATGGGATTGCAATTGCAGCAGTTGGAATGTTAGCCAATACAGGAATTCAGCTAGCGGTTGATGCTTATGGTCCAATTTCAGACAATGCTGGGGGAATTGCTGAGATGGCAGAACTTGATCCAGAAGTTAGAGAAAGAACAGATAAATTAGATGCTGTAGGAAACACAACAGCTGCTATTGGAAAAGGATTTGCAATTGCATCTGCTGCTCTTACTGCTTTGGCTTTATTTGCTGCATTTATGAAGACTGCTGGTGTTGTTGCAATTGATGTTTCACAACCTAAAATTATGGCTGGTCTTTTGGTAGGAGGGATGTTACCATTTGTTTTTTCAGCTTTATCGATGAATGCAGTTGGTAGAGCGGCGATGGCAATGATTGAAGAAGTAAGACGTCAGTTTCGAGATATTCCTGCTCTTAGAGCGGCATTAGATGTGATGATAAAATATGATTCTGATATGTCCAAAGCTTCTTCGGCAGATAGAAAAATTTTCGATGCAGCTGATGGAGTTGCAGAATACGACAAATGTGTTGCGATTTCAACAAAAGCTTCAATTAAAGAAATGGTTTTGCCTGGAGTTTTAGCAATCGTAGTGCCTGTAGCAATTGGGTTTATTGGTGGTGCAGAAATGCTAGGTGGATTATTAGCAGGAGTGACTACCTGTGGAGTATTGATGGCTATTTTCCAGTCAAATGCAGGTGGTGCTTGGGATAATGCGAAGAAAATGATTGAGGAGCAAGGAAAAAAAGGAACTGATGCACACAAAGCGGCAGTTGTTGGTGATACTGTTGGTGATCCATTTAAAGATACATCTGGACCTTCATTAAATATATTGTTAAAATTAATGTCTGTTGTTGCACTTGTAATTGCACCAAGTATTGCAATGAACCAAGATGAAATTTCCAGTTATGTAGACTCAAAATCAGATATTGATAATATTGAAATTATAATTAATCAATCCAAACAAGATAAAAAAGAATCTTTTGAAGTTATGAATCTGGCTATTATCGGGCAGGATATTAATGATGAGAAATTAGTTGAGGCCAAAGGCGATGTTTTAACTAAGGAAACAGAAGGTAAGATACAATAATTTTATGTCGTTTTTATTGCTTCAACTTGCAATAGCTTTATCAATTTCAGATATTATTGAGTTTAAATCCGCCTTACTTTCGACAAAATCTATTTCGTCGACATCGATAATAATAATTTTTCCTTTGTCATAAGTTGATGTCCAGGCTTCATATCTCTCATTTAAACGACTTAGATAGTCAATACTAATTGAATTTTCAAATTCTCTGCCTCTTTTGTGAATTTTGTTGACCAAGTTAGGAATGCTGCTACGAAGATAAATCAATAAATCTGGACCTTTAATAAGAGATTCCATCAATTCAAACAACTCTTGATAATTTTTAAAATCTCTTTGGTTCATAAGTCCCATTGCCTTTAGGTTTGGTGCAAAAATATGTGCGTCCTCATATATAGTCCGATCCTGAACAATAGCTTTCTTACCATTTTTAATATTCAAAAACTGCTGAAAACGACTTTTCAAAAAATAAATTTGAAGATTAAATGACCATCGTTCCATGTGGTTGTAAAAATCATCTAGATATGGATTGTCAATAACATCTTCATAGTGGGCTTCCCAGCCATAATGTTTAGATATAAGTTCAGTAAGACTAGTTTTTCCGGCTCCAATGTTTCCAGCTATGGCAATGTGCATAATATTCATTTAATAATCTAATTGCAAAGTAGTTTCTTTTTTTTAACAATAAAAGAGGAGTTAGTAAAAAAATTATTTATTTGAAATATTAATAAAATCAAAAAACTAATAATAATTTTGAAAATTAAAAAAAAGATTTACTTTTGTACCACAAACGAGGAAGGATTTGACTGATTGCAAACCTCGAAAAAAAAATGCTAAAGCAGTGTTGCTTTTCTAAACGCACCGTTTAAATCCTTCCTGAAAAGCAATTAGATGTCATATTATTTTACTTCAGAATCAGTCAGTGAAGGCCATCCAGATAAAATATCTGACCAAATTAGTGATGCCTTATTGGATAATTTCCTCGCTTTTGACCCAGAAAGCAAGGTTGCATGCGAGACATTGGTTACAACGGGTCAAGTAATTTTAGCTGGAGAAGTTAAAAGTTCCACTTACCTTGACTTACAATCTATTGCTCGTGACACAATTAATAATATTGGGTATACCAAAGGTGCTTATCAATTTAGTGGAGATTCATGTGGTGTTATATCGTTAATCCATGAGCAATCTCAAGATATCAACCGTGGAGTAGTCAGAAAAGATAAATATTCGCAAGGAGCTGGAGACCAGGGTATTATGTTTGGATATGCCACCAATGAGACAGAATCCTTAATCCCATTAGCTTTGGATCTTTCTCATAAAATTCTAATAGAACTTGCTTCACTAAGAAGAGAAAACAATGAGATTAAATATTTACGTCCAGACTCAAAATCCCAAGTTACTATTGAATATGATAATAATAATAAACCATTAAGAATTGATACAATAGTAGTATCAACACAACATGATGATTTTGACTCTGACGAAAAAATTATGTTAGAAAAAATCAAGTCTGATGTGATCAATATTCTTATCCCAAGGGTACTCAAAAGCTTAAAATCTGACACAAAAAAGTTATTTCAAGATAACATTACATATCATGTTAATCCAACTGGAAAGTTTATTATTGGTGGACCTCATGGGGATACTGGATTAACCGGACGAAAAATAATTGTAGATACTTATGGCGGAAAAGGTGCCATGGAGGAGGTGCATTTAGCGGTAAAGATCCAAGTAAGGTTGATCGAAGTGCTGCTTATGCATCTAGACACATGGCAAAAAATTTAGTAGCTTCAGGGATTGCAGAAGAAATTCTTGTTCAATTAAGTTATGCTATTGGAGTAGCAAAGCCAACATCTATTCTTGTAGATACTTACGGAAGCTCTAAAGTGCATTTCAGTGATACTGAGATTGCCGAGAGAGCTGCAAAACTTTTTGATTTAAGACCATATGCAATAGAAAAACGTCTAAAGCTAAGAAATCCAATATATTTAGAGACAGCCTCATACGGACATATGGGGCGCCAGCCTCTAATCTTAAAAAAAACGTTTGAATCCCCTTATAACGGGAAAGTATCGAAGGAAGTAGAACTTTTCACTTGGGAAAAATTAGATTATGTAGAATTAATAAAAAATGAATTTAAATTATGAGTACACAAATTTCAACAAGGGCATTACATGCAGGGCATGATGCAAAAAATACGCAAGGAACACAAGCTGTTCCAATTTATCAAACTTCGTCTTATGTTTTTAAAGACTCTGAACATGCAGCAAATCTATTTTCACTTGCTGAACCAGGATACATATACACACGACTAAACAATCCCACAAATGATGTTTTAGAACAGAGGCTTGCTGCCCTTGAGGGTGGAGTGGCTGCAGTTGCAACTGCTTCAGGAACAGCTGCTATCGCCACTACTTTAATGGTTATTTTAAGAACAGGAGACCATATTGTAGCGTCTAATAGTCTTTACGGAGGAACATATAATCTTTTAGCAAACACGTTACCGCGATTTGGCATTACAACTACTTTTGTAGATCCTGATAATCCAGATGAATTTACTAAAGCAATAGAGCCTAATACGCGTCTGTTTTTCGCAGAATCCTTGGGTAATCCTAAGTTAGACGTAATTGATCTTAAGTCGATTTCTGATGCTGCAAAAGACGCTAAAGTGCCTTTTGTTGTGGATAATACTGTGGCTTCGCCGGCTTTATTAAATCCAATTGAACATGGAGCCAACATTGTTATCCATTCTTTAACTAAATACCTAACTGGAAATGGAACATCGATAGGTGGGGTAATTATAGATGCTGGAACTTTTAACTGGGCTAATGGAAACTTTCCAGAATTCACAGAGCCAAATCCCAGTTATCATGGGCTTAATTATCATGAAGCCTTGGGTAATATTGCTTTTATTGCTAAGGTTCGTATTGAAGGACTTCGCGATTTAGGAAGTGCTCCAAGTCCATTCAATAGCTTTCAATCGATCCAAGGTATTGAAACCTTAGATATAAGAATGAAAAAACATTCTGAAAATGCCTTAAAATTAGCAGCTTGGTTATCTACAAAAGATGAAGTAGCGTGGGTTAACTACCCTGGCTTAAAAACATCAAAGTATAATGCCTTAGCACAGAAATACCTGCCAAAAGGTCAAAGTGGAATAGTAACATTTGGATTAAAAAAAGGATTTGAAGCTGGTAAAAAAGTTGCTGATCATACCAAATTATTTTCATTATTAGCTAATATTGGAGACACTAAATCTTTGATTATTCATCCTGCGAGTACAACACACCAACAATTAAATGAGGAAGCTCAGAAAACTACTGGTGTAACTAAAGACTTGATAAGACTTTCTGTAGGGTTGGAAGATATAAAAGATCTAATAGCTGACTTGGACGCTGCTTTTACCCATATCTAGTGCCTATGGCAGGGGTCAAAAAGATTTCAATATCTGATTTCAAAACACATTCGGGGACAGTATTCCCTTCAATTGAATTGTATTATCAGCAATTTGGTAGAAGGATAGGATCAGCCCCGGTTGTTTTGGTGAATCATTCTCTTACTGGTGATGCTCATTTGACAGGAAAAAAAGGGTGGTGGAATGAAATTATTGGTCCCGGTAAAATTATAGATACAAAACGCTATACCGTTTTGGGATTTAATATTCCTGGAAACGGTGTTATGGGTCAAACATTTGATTCACCAGAACACTTTCATACTGGCGACATTGCTATCCTTTTTTTAAAAGCATTAAATGTATTAAATATTAAGCATCTTCATGCTCTTATAGGAGGGTCTATTGGAGGTGGTATTGCTTGGGAAATGTCAGCAATTTCTCCAAAATTGTGTAAATATTTAATACCTATAGCTGCTGATTGGAAGGCAAACGACTGGATTACAGCCAATACCTTTTTACAGAAACGTATATTACAAAACTCTAAAAATCCTTTGGAGGATGCTCGTATACACGCTATGTTGACTTACAGGACTCCACAATCTTTTGATTTTCGATTCAAAAGAACAAAAAATTATGATAAAGGATTACAAAATATTGAAACTTGGTTGTTGTATCATGGCGATAAGCTGGCTAAAAGATTTAGCTTAAAAGCATATATAATGATGAATCACCTCTTAGCTTCAGTTGATGTTGAAAGAGAAGGTCGAAACATAAATGATATAATTAAAAATATTAATGCAGAGATTCATTTAGTAGCTATTGATAGTGATTTATTTTTTACTCCCATGGAAGATAAAAAAACATTTGAATTAGGTAAAAAAATTAAAAAAGATATTTATTATCACGAAATTAGCTCAATTCATGGGCATGATGCATTTTTGATAGAAAATGAAAAGATGGTTAAAATCCTAGCTAAAATATTTTAAACTTAAAATAACTTATTATGAATGTTTCACTAGAAAGAATTAATGAAGATTACCTTTTTGAAGTTACAAACTCTAATGGGATGAGTATTCATCTCGACAACAAGTCAAAAACTACTGGGCAGGTAAAAGGAATTAGTCCCATGGAATTACTTTTAATGGGAGTTGCAGGATGTAGTAGTATTGATATTGTGGCTATATTGAATAAGCAAAAAATTAATCCAAAGCTTCTGAAAATGAATGTAAAAGGTCATCGTAACGAAAACGATGTTCCAGCTCTATTTTATCAAATAGATATCGATATTTATTTAGAAGGTGATTTTTCTCCCGAAAAAGCAAAGCGTGCAGCAGATTTATCTTTTGAAAAATATTGTTCAGTTTCAAAAACGCTGGAGCCTACAGCTAAAATTACCCATAAGGTATTTTTGAATGGGATTGAGACCTGATTATTTAAATTAACCAAATAGAAAGTTAACAATTTTCTAAATTGTTAACTTTTTAAATATCTTTTCTAAGCTTTCATTCTTCAGCTGTAGCTTTATTATTTTGAGTCCGTTGTCATGTGCAAAATCAAATATTTCTGGGCGAAGATCTTTTTCGCCTTTAACATGAATTTCGTATTCAAAATCATGAGTATTATTAACTTTTTGAACGTTTGGAATTCGACTAAGCGCTTGATTTTCTATTCTAAAGTCAAAGCTTACTTCAATTATTTGTTTTTGATTTTCTCTAAGGTTCTTTAATTGATTATCAAAAACGATTTTCCCTTTGTTGATTATAATAACTCGGTCACATAATGCATCTACTTCCTGAAGTATATGTGTTGAAAGTAGAACAGTTTTTTCTTTTCCAAAAGCACGGATAAGTTTTCTAATTTCTAATATTTGATTAGGATCTAGGCCCGTGGTTGGTTCATCTAGAATTAGTAATTCTGGATTGTGAACTAGTGCTGCAGCAAGGCCAACTCTCTGCTTGTAACCTTTAGATAGTGTATGAATTTTTTTGTACTTATATTCATTTAGGCCTATTTTCTTTATTAGGTTCTCAATTTTGGGATTTACTAGACGATATAAATCAGCTATATATTTTATGTATTCTTGGACATACATTTCTTGATATAGTGGATTATTTTCGGTTAAATACCCAACCTTTTGCTGTATTATCTTAAGCTCTGTTTTTAAATCTTTTTTAAAAAGCCTTCCTTTTCCATCCCATTGCTTGTAATAGCCAGTTAGGATTTTCATCAAAGTTGACTTTCCTGCTCCGTTCGGACCCAAAAGCCCTACAATCTCCCCTTTTTTTAAGCTTAAAGAAACTCCCTTAAGGGCTTCGATATTTCCAAATTTTTTGGTGATCTCTTTTAAGACGAGACTCATCTTTTTTATTTAAAGATAATCCTTTCTCAGGATTTATTTCTTTAACTTGGATAATCTACTTTCGATAAGAATTGTTATTAAAATCAAACCACCCCCAATTATGCTCTTTACACCAGGAATTTCATTCAAGAAGAGTATTCCCAATAGCACGCCAAATAAAGGTTGAATACTACTTATAATACTGGCTGTACTAATTCTGAAATGAGAAAAGCTATTGAGAAATAAAGTATGTCCAAGTGCTGTTGTAATTATCCCTAATAATAAAAGATGTGGCCACTGAGAACTTAAATTTTCACTGGGATAAATCCAATGAACAGGCATTAATAAAATAATAACTATTGACAGCTGGTATATCATTTGAACAGTTCCAGTCCCCATAGAATTGTGTTTTTTTAAAATTATATTTCTCAGCGAGTAAGCAATAGCTGAGATAATTCCAATTATAAGACCTTGGGTTGCAGTGTTTTCAATATTAAAATCTGGAACTAAAAAATAAACCCCAATTAAAATAATTAACCCAAGAAACAGATGTCTTTTTTGAATCTGAACTGGTAAAAAAAAAGGCTCTAAAAAAACAGTAATAATAGGATAAGTAAAAAGGGAAAGCATCCCAATGGTTATGTTACTCCACTGCAAAGCATAAAAGTATGTAATCCAATGCACTGCCATTAAAGATCCACTCCAAAAAATCGCTGGACCATGCTTTTTCCATTTAATTCTAAGTTTGAATTTTTTATATTTTGAGTAAAGCAATAATATAAAAAATGCTATTAGAGATCGAAACCATATTGAGACGGGGGGTGGAAGTACAATGTAACGTCCTAAAACTCCTGAAGTACTGATAAATAGCATTCCTAAGTTCAGAATTATCAAGTAATATAGATGTTGATTTTTTGAGTTCAATTTATTTAATTCAGATTTAAAGAAACAAAAATGTATCTGGTTTTCTCTTTCTTATAATTACTAATATATTTTATTTTAAATTTTATAATTCAAAAAATAACTTCAAAAATTTGTTTTTCATAAAAGCAATAGTAAATTTGTCATGATTTTAATAAACATGAACAAAACTTTCTCTTACTACAATAACTTCTATTACTTCTCTTTGGAAGAAAAAAGGACTATATAGTATTTGAAATAAAGCATATAAGAAGTCCTGAGTAAATCGGGACTTTTTTTTTGACCAAAATGGAAACAAGAGTAAGAGTAGCAATACAAGGAAAAATAGGGTCTTTTCACCACATCGTTGCCCAGCGTTACTTTGGAGACCGTTTGTCATTAGTTGCTTGTAATACTTTTGATTCATCTGTTGGAGCAGTTATTAAGGATAATGCAGACCTTGCTGTTATGGCTATTGAAAATTCTATTGCAGGATCTATAATCCCAAACTATGCTTTAATTGATCAAAATGATTTAAAAATTATTGGAGAATACGGATTGAGCATACATCACAATTTTATGGCACTTCCAGATCAAAAAATTGAAGATATTAAAGAAGTACATTCTCATCCCATGGCTCTATTACAATGCAAAAAATTTTTTCAAAACTACCCAAATATAGTTTTAATTGAATCAGAAGATACAGCAGAAGAAGCTTACAGAATATCAAAAGATCAAATCATGGGTGTTGGAGCTATTGCAAGTAGTGAGGCCGCCAATATGCACAATTTGAATATTATGGCATCCTCAATACAAACTATAAAAAATAATATCACTCGATTTGTAATTGTACAAAAAAAGGGAGAATTGGTTCCTGAAAACAAAATAAATAAGGCATCACTGAAATTCATTTTAGATCACCAAAGGGGTAGTTTAGCAGCAGTATTAAATGTTATGAGTGATTGTCAATTAAATTTAACTAAAATTCAATCCCTTCCTGTAATTGAAACACCAGGGAAGTATGCTTTTTTTGTTGATGTTACTTTTGACGATTTTAATAATTATGATAAGGCTAAAAAGTTAATTTCAATTATGGCTTCAAAATTCAAAATTTTGGGAGAATATACTCAACACCAAATATGAAATCTACAGCTAATCGTTTGGAAAGTGTAAAAGAGTATTACTTCTCTCGAAAGCTAAGAGAAGTAGCAGATCTTATAAAAAATGGTAAACCTATCATCAATATGGGTATAGGAAGTCCCGATCTAGAACCACATCCGAAGGTTATTGAGGCATTGAAAGAAGCAATTCACCATCCTCGGGCTCACATGTATCAAAGCTACCAAGGCCTCCCTGAATTTCGTGAAGCAATAGTAGATTTCTACAAAAATTACTATGAAGTTACTTTAGATTCGAAAAATGAAGTATTACCCTTAATGGGATCAAAAGAAGGTATAATGCATCTTTCAATGGCCTATCTTAACCCTGGAGATCAAGTATTAATTCCCAACCCTGGATATCCTACATATGCTTCAGTAACAAATTTAATGGAAGCTGAAACTGTATTGTATGATCTTAAACCAGAAAATGGTTGGCAACCAGATTTTAAGACCTTAGAATCATTGGATACAAATAAAATTAAAATCATGTGGCTTAATTATCCTCATATGCCTACTGGTACTGATTCAAGTGAAAAAATCTTTGATCGATTAATTAAATGGGCAAAGAAAAGCGATATACTTCTAGTAAATGACAATCCTTACAGTTTTGTTTTGACTAAAAAACCAAAAAGTATTCTTTCTAGACCTGGTGCACATGAAGTTGCTGTTGAATTAAATTCATTAAGTAAATCATTTAATATGGCAGGGTGGAGGATAGGAATGCTTTGTGGAAAATCTGAGGTTATAGAACAGACTTTGAAGGTTAAAAGCAATATGGATTCTGGTATGTTTTTTGGTATACAAAAAGGAGCTATCGAGGCTTTAAAAATGAAACCGAATTGGTTTAAATCTTTAAATCAAATTTATTATAAGAGAAAACGTTTGATGGAGAATTTGGTTGTAAAATTAGGAGCCACTATTGAAGATGAGAGCGTTGGTCTTTTTATATGGGCTAAGCTGCCCAAAGGAGCTCCTAAATCAGAAGTATTTATTGATAATATTCTGACTAAAAAAAATATTTTTATTACACCAGGAACAATTTTTGGGAGTCAAGGTGAAGGATATATCCGTCTTTCCTTATGTGTATCTGAAGCTCTTATCAAGCAAGCAATTGAAAGAATGAAATCATGAATGTAGGTATAATAGGTTTGGGTTTGATAGGAGGATCTTTTGCGCTGACAGCTCGAAAATTTATTAAGGGTTCTATTATATATGGAGAAGACCATAATAAATTGCATCAAAATGAAGCTTTGGAAATTAAAATTGTGGATCAAATTCTTGAACCTTCTACATATCACAAAATGGATGTAATTATTCTTGCAATTCCAGTAGATGTTGCTCTTGATAAAGCTTCCGATTTATTAGATCAAATAAATGATAATGCTCTATTAATGGATGTTGGTTCAACTAAGTCTATGATTTGTGAAAAACTACTATTACACCCAAAAAGAAATCAGTTCTTGGCCACTCATCCCATTTCAGGGACAGAATTTTCAGGACCTTCAGCAGCATATGAGACCTTATATAAAGGGAAAGCCCAGATTTTATGTGAATCTAGTAAAACTAGACCTGATCTTTTAGAATGGGCTATACAATGGTTTAAAGACATGGAAATGGAACTTCACGAAATGGACCCTAAAGAGCACGATCAGCATATTGCATACGTATCCCATCTTTCTCATATTTCCTCTTTCATGCTTGGAAAAACAGTTATGGAAAAGGAACAGGATGAAAAGGCTATTTTTGATATGGCTGGAAGTGGTTTTGCGTCCACTGTGCGCTTGGCAAAAAGTTCTCCATCAATGTGGACACCAATTTTTAAACAAAACCAAGAAAATATTTTAGAGGTATTGGACGAGTATATTTCAAATTTAGAGGAATTTAGAACTTTACTACAACAAAAAAATTACAACGGTGTTTTTGAAAAAATTAAAAAAATAAATGCAATAAAAGAAATTTTAGCAGGGATCAATTAAACAAAATCAATTATTAAAAGAATAAACATGGAAAATAAAAAAGAAATGCGTAGCTGGCTAGAAAACTTTAATTTACCACATCCCTTAGTTATCGCAGGGCCCTGTAGCGCAGAAACAGAAGAACAAGTTCTTAAAATTGCTCATGAACTTAAAGATACTGATGTAACTGTTTATCGAGCAGGAATTTGGAAACCGAGAACACGTCCTGGAATGTTTGAAGGAGTTGGCGCAATAGGATTAGGCTGGCTTAAAAAGGTTAAAGAAGAAACTGGATTATTAACTGCTACAGAGGTAGCAAATAAAGATCATGTGAAACTAGCCATAGAAAATGATGTTGATATTTTATGGATAGGTGCACGCTCAACTGTTAGCCCGTTTATTGTGCAAGAAATTGCCGATGCTCTAGAAGGGACAGATAAAATTATACTTGTTAAAAATCCTGTAAATCCAGATTTATCATTATGGTTGGGAGGTGTAGAGCGATTATATACTGCTAACATTAAAAATCTAGGGTTGATTCATCGCGGATTTTCTACTTATGAAAAAACAAAATTTAGAAATATACCTGAGTGGCAGATTGCAATTGAAGTTAAAAATCGATTTCCAGATTTACCAATAATTTGTGACCCCTCTCATATTGCAGGTAGACGAGATTTAATTTTTGATTTATCTCAAGCTGCTTTAGATTTAAACTTTGAGGGGTTAATGATTGAGACCCATTGGGATCCTGATAACGCCTGGAGTGATGCTAAACAACAAGTAACCCCTACTCGTTTAGTTGAAATCATGAAGGATTTAAAAGTAAGAAAGAAAACCACAGAAGAAGAAGCTTACAAACATGAATTAAATACACTTCGCGCTCAGATTGATGTTGTAGATCAAACGCTTTTAGATACATTAGGCAAAAGAATGAAAGTGGCAAAAGAAATTGGTAACCTAAAATTAGCAAATAATGTTGCTGTGCTTCAAAATAAGCGGTGGAATGAAATTTTAGGTAAAATGATACTTGAGGGTCAAGAACGTGAGTTATCCGAAGAATTTATTCTTAGAGTTTTTAAAGCTATCCATCAAGAATCTATAAACAAACAAGAGAAGATTTTAAATTCTTAATTTGACAAATTAGTTATTTTATGGATTTAATTACTTTGATGCAAAATGCTCGTATAAAATTAAAACCCTTTTGGCCTCTTTCAGTAGCTGTTTGTTTGGTTTATGGCATTCTCATTGGAGGGCCACCAGAATTAAATACGTACGGAGAGTTATTATCTATCCTTTTAGCGGGCCCCCTTCAACTTGGATTATGTATATTTTTTTTAAAAATTTCTAATGGGTTTAATCCATCTTTTTTTGATCTTTTTGAAGGATTTAAACCCTTACTGAATGTTTTATTAGCGTTCGTTGTAATAAATGCTCTTACAATTCTTGGGTTTATTCTTTTGATTGTTCCCGGTATAATAATAAGTCTTGGATTTTCTATGACCTATTATATAATGGCTGAAGACCCTGAAATACAATTTTATGAGGCATTGGAATCCAGTTGGAAAATTATGGATGGAAATAAGATGGAGCTTTTATTATTACACTTAAGATTTATTCCTTGGTACCTATTGGGGTTGTTATTTTTTGTAATTGGTGTCTTTTTAGTTGTTCCTTGGCATAATCTCTGTATTACTTCATATTATAAATTAATTAAGCAAAGAAATAATAGTAAAATCCAAAGGACTATTTAGATTATTTTTTTACGGCTCTTTTTAACCGATCGTTTATAGTTTTTCCTATTCCCTTATCAGGAAAAAAGGAAGTAACAATCAGATCTAGATTCATATGATCTAGTCGATGTAAAGCAGCATAGAAATTTTTTGCAGCTTCTTCTATATTACCAGAAGGGGATAATACTTCCTGATATATTTGGCTATCTAATCTAGATTTTTTTTCAAGACTTAAAACACCTATTTTTTTGGTTTTGTTCTGTTTTACAGCATCACAAATATTTTCAATTATTTGTATTTGAGTTTTTGGCGAATAGTGCTTAGAGAGCATTCCTGGTGATGAAGGATCAGTATCATTATGGTTTTTTACTTCTATTGGGCCAATAATTTCTTCGATTTTCTCTATCGTGATAGCTCCAAGTCGATATAAAATAGGATTATTGTTTTCAAAACCAATTATAGTGGATTCCAAACCATGTAAACAAGACCCGCCATCTAAAATAAAGTTCAGTTCTTTTTCAAAATAAAGAGAGACATGTTCAGCTGAAGTTGGGCTTATTGATCCAGAAGGATTTGCACTTGGAGCAGCTAGGGGGAAATTTAAAGAATTTAAAAGTTTGAGTGCAATAGGATGGTTTGGTATTCTAACTGCAACCGTTTTTTTTCCAGCTGTGATGCGATCGGGAATTTGATCATTTTTTTCAAGAATTAATGTAAGTGGGCCTGGCCAGAAAACATTTGCTAATTCGAGTGCTTTAGACGGTATATTTTTTGCTACTTCATTGAGAATAGAAGGTTTAGAAATATGTACAATTAATGGATTATTGGCCGGGCGCATTTTTAATTTGTAGACTTTTTCTATTGCACTTCTTGAATAAATATTAGCTGCGAGGCCATATACCGTTTCGGTGGGTAAAGCAATAATATCATCGTTTACTAAGGCAGCCTTCACTTGATTTAAGTCATTTGTAATCACAAAAAGGAAATTTTTAAGTAAAGGTAGCGTATTGATTTTAGTTGAAAAACTATTGCAGGGCCTTGGCTATCCTGTCAATTGCAATACGGATATTCTTTTCTGATGCGGCATATGAAATTCGAATACAGTCTGCATTTCCAAAAGCATCACCCGTAACAGTAGCTACATGGGCATTTTCTAGTAAATACAAAGCAAAGTCTGAAGCATCATTAATTTTTTTTCCAGAAAGTACTTTTCCAAAATAGTAGGAAACATCAGGAAAGACATAAAAAGCTCCTTGAGGTCGATTAATTTTAATTCCAGGAATTTTATTTAATAATTCAATTATGATTTTCCTTCGCTTAGCAAATTCATCAACCATATATTGAATTTGACTCACCGAAGCATCAACAGCTGCAATTGTTGCTCTTTGGGCGATACAGTTTGCTCCCGAGGTAATTTGTCCTTGCATTTTATTACATGCTTTGGCTAACCATTCCGGAGCTCCTATATAGCCAATTCTCCATCCAGTCATAGCAAATGCTTTTGCAACTCCATTTACAGTTATAGTTCTATCATATAATTCAGGGATTGAAGCAATGCTAAAATGGGG